>JAITGR010000058.1 GCA_031280455.1 Spirochaetaceae bacterium | reverse complement strand
AGAGCTTTTTTTGCCGATAGTATAACAGGCGGCTTTGATGGCGGCGTTTCCGCCTTTTCGCCCTTTTTCAAATATGATGCGCGCGGCAAAGACCTTCTTTTTATGCACCCTCCTCATACTGACCCTGGCGCAGACCAGCGCCTGCCGGTCCGCCCCGCCAGAGGCCGCCGCCAAAAAAACACTGCGCCTGGAAGCGGCGCGCATCCCGCCCAACAGCGGACGGCTGCCTGAGTCGGAGTTTCAGGAAGTGTGGGGCTACGTCGTCGCCGGACGGGAGCGCTCGCTTAAAACCAACTACCCGCTCAGCGACATTGTGTACTTCGGCGCGGATGTCGACCGCTATGGTCACGTCGTCGATATACCGGCGCGCAAAGTGCTGGCGAACTACAAAGGGCGCGTTCACATATCAATCACCTGCGGCAGCTTCGGCCTGACCCACTTCATACTCGAGCCGGACAGCAAAGCGCGCGCGACATTCGTGCGGGAACTCCTTGCCGCCGCGCGCGATTACGACGGCCTCAACATTGATCTGGAACAACTGCCGCTCAAAGACGCGGATAATTTCATCAGCTTTTTGGGCGAGCTGCGCGCGGGACTTGGCAGCCGCGTACTTTCGGTATGCGTACCGGCGCGGACAGAAGAATCGAAGACCTACAACTACAAAAAAATAGCCGCCGCCAGCGACAAAGTATTCGTCATGGCCTACGATGAACACTGGTCAACCAGCAAACCGGGACCGGTCGCTTCGATGAAGTGGTGCCGCGACGTCGCCGCCTACGCGCTTAAAACCATAGGCGCGGAAAAACTGGTCATGGGCATACCGTTTTACGGCAGAGGCTGGGGCGACAAATCGACATCACGCGCGCTCGTTCACTCAACAACCGAAGGTCTGCGAAAAACAAACGGCATTACGGAAATTGAACGCGAAAACGACATACCCAAATTCAAGTACGAAGTGCTGGTAACCGTAACGGTCTATTTTGAAGACGACCACTCACTTGCGACACGCATGAAAATGTATCAAGACATGGGCATAAACCACATAGGATTTTGGCGCATAGGCCAGGAAAGCGCCGGTGTCTGGAACCTGGTACGCCTTACCCGCAGCCCCGTTTCCTAAACCAGGCGGAGAGACAACGGCAGCGAGGACTGCCCCCCGCGGCCGTTTTACGCGGCGGATTCTGCGCCGGCGCGCTCCAACGCGGCGAGCTTTTCGCGCACCAGACCGGCTATCTCGTCTGCGGCCACTGCAAGCGGCACCAGGCGCGTTTCGCCGCTCTCGCGGTCTTTCAACTCGACCGCCCGCTCCGCCGCGCCCAGATTTTTGTCGCCGACCGTTACACGAAGCGGAATACCGATAAGGTCGGCATCGGTAAACTTGACCCCCGGCCGGTCGCCGCGGTCGTCCAGAAGCACCTCCAGCGCCCGCTGTTCAAGACCCGCCGCCAACTCGTCGCACACCTGCCGCACTTCCCCTTCATACTTGATAGGGACAATGTGCACATGAAACGGCGCGACCGACGCTGGCCAGATAATACCGGCGGCATCGTGATGTTCTTCAATAATGCTGGCAAGCGTCCGGTCAACCCCGATGCCGTAGGTACCCATCACCGGAATTTGCTTTTTGCCGTTTTCGTCAAGATAGTGCACATTCATACTTTTGGTGTACTTGTCGCCCAGCTTAAAAATATGCCCCAGCTCATTACCCTTTTTTTCGTACAACTCGCCGCCGCATTCAGCACACCGGTCGCCCGCCGCCACCGTTCGGACATCGGCAACCATAAACGGCACAAAGTCGCGCATATATTCAACATTGATATAGTGCTTGTCCTTTTCCAGCGCGCCGCAGATAGCCGCCGCCATACCCGTAACCGTTTTGTCAGCAATAACCGGCACACTCGTAAGACCCACCGGCCCCGCGAACCCCACAGGCGCGCCAGTGAGCCGCGTTACATCCGCGTCGGCGGCCAACTCCACGGCACTCGCCTTGAGCGCGCTCGCCAGCTTTACTTCGTTTACTTCAATGTCGCCGCGCACGCACACCGCGACAAACGCCTCGGGATGAACCAGCCCCCCCCCCCGTGCCTGAGCATTCTGCGCTGAACCGCCGGAAGCGCTCAAATCAAGCTCGACATTACACGCGCGGTAAATAAGCGTTTTGATAAACCGCTTCTCGTCCACCGCAAGAAACGCGCACAGCTGGGCGATAGACTTTACGTCCGGCGTATCAATCTTTTCGGGCAGCGGCGCACCATCCGGCACACCGGAGCGCGGCGTAAAATCATCCTTACACGCGGCCTTTTCTACATTTGCCGCGTGAGCGCACTCGCGGCACACCAAAAGCGTATTGTCGCCAATCGCGCTTTCTACCATAAATTCCTCGCTGCCCTCGCCGCCCATAGCGCCCGAATCCGCCTTAACCGCAATCACCACAAGACCGCAGCGCGCGAAAATGCGCCGGTACGCCGTGTCCATACGCCGGTAATGCACATCCAGGCACGCTACATCACGGTGATACGAGTACGCATCCTTCATCGTGAATTCCCGGGCGCGCATAACACCGTAACGCGGGCGGATTTCATCACGATACTTTGTATTTATTTGGAATACACTTATAGGCAGCTGCTTGTAACTGGCAAGCTCGCCGCGCACAATCGCCGTTGCCGCTTCCTCGGCCGTCGGCGAAATAACCAAATGGTCGTTCAGCCGGTTTTTCGCCCGCAGCATCGAGTCCCCCATCGTATGCCAGCGGCCGGACTCTTCCCACAACCCCGCCGGCACAACAACCGACGGCTTAATTTCCAGGCTGCCGGCAGCCTCCATTTCCTGGCGAATAATCGCCGCGACCTTACGAAACGAACGCAGTCCCAGCGGCAGGTACGCGAACAAACCGTTCGCCAGCTTACGCAGCATACTTGAACGCAACATAAGCCGGTGGCTTTCCGCAACAGCATCCGCCGGCAGTTCCCGCAGCGTTTGAATCAGGAGTTGAGAATACTTCATGCACCCAGTATACCGCAAACGCCGCCGCCCGCCTATGGCGTACCGCTTACGGTTTTCAGTAGTCAGTTGTCAGTTGCCGGTCTTTCCGCCGGTATATCAGAGCGGGGAAGGTGCGCTGGGTTGCTCCGAAATATCGGCTATGACCTGACAACCGGCTGCCGGCAACTGACAACTGCTCCGCCCTTGCTAGGCGGCAGGCCGTTTGGTATACTGCTACCAGACGGCTGGCGGATTTGCTGTGCAAGGAGAGATTTATGCGACTTGTTACCCGCGCGGACTTTGACGGTCTTGCGTGCAGTGCGCTTTTGGACCACATCGGAATTATCGACCTGTGGGAATTTGTCCATCCTACCGATGTGCAAAACAACAAGGTAAAAGTTACCGGCGACGACATTATCGCCAACCTTCCTTTTGTAAAAGGATGTAAAATCTGGTTCGACCACCACACCAGCGAGACCGGACGGCTGGGACGGGAGTTTTTTGAAGAATCCGAGCCGGTGATGGCGGCAAAGTACGCCGCCGCGTTTGTGCCGGCCCTGGGCGCCGTTACGCGGGAAGCCGGCGAAGCGGCCGAGTACCACACACTCAAAGTCTCGTACGCCGCGCCAAGCTGCGCGCGAGTCGTTGCCGACTACTACACAAAACAAGGCTACAACCTGGAACAGTTTGCCGAAATGCTCCGCTTTGTCGATAAAGTTGATTCCGGCGATTTAAGCGCCAGCGAATTAGCCGCCCCTTCAGGCTGGGTGTTATTCGGCCTTATCATGGACCCCCGCACCCAGCTTGAACGGGCAAAAAAGTACACAGTAGGCATCAAGGAACTCACCGAAAAACTGAGCACAGCCATGCAGAAACTGACAATAGACGAACTACTCGCCCTTCCCGATGTGCGCGAGCGCGTCGAAGTATACGAGAGCCAGATGGAGCGCTTTACCGAGACCGCCCGCCGCTGCTGCCGCGTGGACGCAAACGTAATCGTCATGGACATGCGCGGCGTCAAAGAAATCCCCATTGGCAACCGCTTCGCGCTCTACACCCTGTACCCTGAACAAAACATATCCGTAACCGTTATGGACGGCCGTGCCAAAGACAGCGTTGCCATAGCCGTCGGCTACAGCGTGATAAACCGCACGGCGGCCATCGACGTCGGCGCATTGCTGCTCCAGTACGGCGGCGGCGGTCATAAACAAGTTGGCTCCTGCTCCGCGGCAAAAAAGGACGCGGAACGGGTGATAGCCGAAATCATCCGCGCCTGCCGCAAAGAGAGCGCGTAGCCGTTCAGCATGAACCGCGACACCAACCGGATAGGCGAACTTGAACGCCTCATCACCGGATACCAGGCCTCGTACTACGGCGGCGAGGCCGAGGTAAGCGATGACTATTTTGATACACTCTGGGACGAACTACGCCTTCGCGCGCCGGAAAGCCCAATCCTCGCCCGTATCGGCGATACGGGATCCCGCGTCGGGTGCGAAGGGGAGGGGGAGGGCGACCGCGCCGGAGACGGCGGCGACGGCTTTGCGAAGGCGAGGCACCGCATCCCCATGGGCAGCCAGGAGAAAGCGGCGAACGAAGCGGAATTTTTGGCCTGGGCCGAAAAGCGCGCGCTCAGCACATTTCTGGTTCAGCATAAACTGGACGGTGCCAGCCTGGAGCTGCAGTACGAAGCCGGCACCCTCGTTCGCGCGGTAACACGGGGCGACGGCAGCACCGGCGACGACATTACGGCAAACGCGCGCAAAATGCACGGCGTACCGGCGGCACTCGCGGCGGCATTTACCGGCGGTGTCCGCGGCGAAGTGATAATGACGCACGAAACATGGCAGAGCCGCTACCACGACAAAGCCAATTGCCGGAACGCCGCGAACGGCATCATGCGGCGCAAAGACGGCGGCGGCAGCGAAGACTTGCGGTTTATCGCCTACGATGCCGCCCAGCCGGAAAACGACACGTTTTTCCAGACCGAAGCGGACAAAATCGCCTGGCTGGCCGCGCACGGCTTTTCCACCGTAGACACCCGCGAGCTCGCCTCCGCCGCCGCCGTGTGCGACTATCGGAACGAAATCGCCCAGACCCGCGCGGCGCTCCCCTACGACATTGACGGCCTCGTCGTCAAAGACACCCGCACCGACATGGCCGACCTGCGCAAAAACCGGCCGGAAAAGCAAATTGCCTTCAAGTTTGAGCCGGAAAAAGCGATGAGCGTCCTGCGCACTGTTGAGTGGAGCGAAAAAGGCGCGACCTACACCCCCATAGGCATCGTTGATCCGGTGCGGCTGGCGGGAACAGTCGTGCAGCGCGCCAACCTGAACAACCCCGGCGCCATACGCGCGATGGGGCTGCAAATCGGCAGCACCGTTCTAATCGCCAAACGCGGCGAAATCATCCCCAAAATCGAAGGCATCGCGCCCGGCGAAGCCGGAAAAGGCGTTTTCGACATTGAAATACCAGCCGTCTGCGGCACCTGCGGCACCCGCCTTGCCGACGAAGGCACGCGCCTATACTGCCCCAACCTCTCCTGCAGCAAACGCCTGCTGCACCGCCTCCACAAGTGGGCAACTGTGCTCGACATCCGCGAGCTGGGCGAGAAACTGACCGAGCAGCTCTTTGAAAGCGGCCGCGTACGCCGCGTGGCAGATTTTTACAGCCTGACCGAAGCGGAACTCCTGGAATACGAACACATGGGCGCGCTCTCGGCAGCAAAAGTCCTGCGCAACATACGCACCCCGCGCGTCCTTTCCCTGGCGCAGTTTGTCGCCGGCTTTGACATTGAAGGCGTCGGCGAACTTATCGTGGAAAAAGCAGTCGAAGCCGGCTTTGACTGCCTGGAAACACTCCGCGCCGCCACCGTCAGTCAATTAAGCGCAGTTCACGGCCTGGGCGACATAACCGCGCGCACAATAGTGGACGGCCTTAGCGAAACCGCCGCCGACATGGACGCGACACTCGCTGCCGGCATCATCAGCATATTTTTCCCCGGTGCCGCCGCCGCGCTCCCCTGCAAAGGACTATCGTTTTGCTTTACCGGCGAACTTGCCACACTCAAACGCGCCGAAGCAGAAGCACGAGTAAAAGCACTCGGCGGCAGCGTAAAACCGGCAGTTGTAAAAGGACTTTCATTTCTGGTAACCAACACCCCGGATTCAGGCTCCTCAAAAAACAAAAAAGCCCGCGCGCTCGGCATCCCCATAATCGACGAAGCCGGCTTTTTAAGCCGCATCGAAGCGCCAGAACCCGAAAGCAATTTTCGCATTTCAGAATTCGGCGTGTAGCCGGTAGTATAGTGCGGAATTGCGCCCCGCCGCCGGCGTAATACCTAAAAACAAAACCTAGTCGAAAAAGCGGATGCCTAAAAACTTAAGTTTGAGCAGCTTGCGGTTTTGCATATCAGTATTATTCAAACCGTGTTGGCTGCAGGGAAAATGCTTGTATGCCGGAACTGCATGAACAACAACGGATAATCATCTGAGCCTGTTCCAAAACCGGTTGTTTTGTCACAGGCTTGCAACTAAAAGTTGCTTGCAGTTTTTCGGCATGGAGCCTGCAAAACTGCGGTTTTTTTAAGGTAGCTGTTCCAAAAACTGAAGTTTTGGAACAGCCTCAGCTATAGAAAATTACTAACTGAAAATCCGCATGGATGCGCCGCCATGGATGGCGGCTGGTGTCCAAGTGTGGGGTTGCGCTTTGCGCAACCCCATGTTCAAAAACGGCACGGATGGCGGCATGGATGCCGCTGGGATTTGGCAAGGCCGCTTTGCGGCCTTGGTTTAGTTTACGCTTTGCGTAAACTAAACGCTAACCAAAACGCCATGGATGGCGTTTTGGTTAGCCGCGCAAGCGATAGAAGTGGAAATACTTTTTGCAGAGCAAAAAGATTGGAACGGATAGCGCGGTGCCCTGCCCGTAGGGTAGGGCATGCGCCCAAATTTGCTGGCTTTCTTATGGTTCTATGAGGGTCGCAAGCTGCTTTTTGGCGATGTCGGCGGCGGTTTTTGAGGCGCTGAGGGCGGCGATTGAGACCAGCAGGCGTATGCCGGTTTCGCTGACGGGCGGGCCGGAAAACCGGCAGAGGCTGCCGATTGCTTCGGCCAGGGTGCTGAGGAGGCGGCTGTCTTTGGTGTCGACGGCGTGGGGGAGGAGCGCTTCAAAGTGGCTGGTTACCGCGCGGTTGGGGTCAACGCCGATGCGCCCGAGTGTCTCGACGATGCCGGCGCGGAGGTTGGGGTCGCGTTCGGCACTGAGTCTTTTTACCAGAAAGGGGACGGTTTCGCGGGTGCCGATGCTGGAGAGTATGTTGAGGGCTTCCAGTTTTTGGATGAGGTCCGCGCTGCTGATTGTGTCGCCGCCGTTTATCACGGCCAGGAGGATTTGGGCGGCGTAGGGTTCGCTGTCGCCTATGTCGCCTTGCCGGACGAGGCGGGATATGTGTTTGAGTTTGCTGCTTATGTCGCTTTCGTCAAAAAAGAGGAGTTGTGCGCTTGACGGGAGGTGTCCCAGGCCGTAGTTGCCTTCGTCCGGCAGGTTGTAGGGGAAGCTGGAGGAGGCCTGTCCCGCGTTGCTTCGTCCGCGGTGTTCGACTTTGTAGGCGTACAAGAGCCAGTTGGAGCCGCCGGTATAGAGTATGCCGTCTGCCGAGAGTACGGGCGGCGCGGTCGCTCCTTGTATTTTCATGTTCCAAAGCATGCGCCCGTCGTCTGTCCAGCCGGCGCCGCCGCTCATGGTGAATAGGTATATGCCGCGTTCGTCAAAGAGCAGCCGCGCACGGGCGGCGCCGAGCATACCGGCGCGTGTCCATAGTTCTTTTTCATCGTCCAGCGACCAGAGTGTTATGTCGCCGCTGTCGTAGGCGATGGCGGCTTTGCGTTTGTACTGGACGGCGGCTATGGCTTTGCCGGCGACGTGTTTTACGGTGCGCGGCGGCAGGGGGGGGGAGGGCGGCGCGGGGGGGGCGCCTTTTTTGCCGGCAGCTTTTGCGCGGGCGGCTTCTTCTTTGCGGGCGTCGTCGGCTTGTTTTTTGGGGGACGTGCCGTCGCGTATGGTTTCGATTTCGCCATCGGCGTACATGACGAGGACGGCGGGGAAGTCGCCGGGGAGGAGTGCTGTGGCGCCCGGGGCGAGGTCGACGATGGTTATGGCACCGAAGGGGTCGGCTAACAGGAGTTTGTTCTTTTTTTGCAGAGCCATAAAACCGCCCTTACCGTTAGCCACCGGCTGGACGATAACAGCGTCTTCGAGCTTGTATTCCCATAACTGGTTGCCGGTGGCGGTAAAACAGAGGATGCGGCGGCCTAAAAAGACGAATACGCGCCCATCCCAGCCGACGAGCGGCATCCACGCCTGCGCCTCGCCTAAGCGTTTTTCCCACAAGAGTTTGCCGGCGCGGTTCAGCGCGAAAAAGTACCCGTTTGTCCGGCCCGCAAACACCATGCCTGTACCGGAGCGTACCAGAAACGGCGCGAGCCTGCCGCCGGCGGCATACTCCCACAACTGCTTCCCCGTGTCGCCGAAGGTGCGGACAAAACCGCCCTCACTTATGACCGATACCGACTGCACCTGGGCGGACGGCGAGGCGAGGATTGCGCCGCCGAGCGCCTGCCGCCACAAAAGCGAGTTTTCTATTTCTTCGGCAGTCTGCGCATGGAGGCTGCCGCCCGGGGCGGTGAGCACGAGAAGGTACGCCAAAAAAAGCGGCGGCGCCCAAAGCGATGGCAGACGGTGTCTGCAAAGGCGGCGCGCCGGTACGATTACGCGAAAATACACGCGCACATTGTAGCAGATATGATAATTTGATAAAATAGAGGCGTGATTATGCGGAAATGGTTCTGGGTGTTTTTTGTGGGTGCCGCGCTGCGGGTGTTTCCCCAAACAATTACGCTTTCTGGCGGCATTGACAATTCGTTTTACGATAAGGGCGGAACCGCCGTCAATTCCACGCCGCTGGCGTTCATCAATGCCCGCGGCGCAATCGACGGTTCGTTTGGCGGCCTTTTTGGCTACGAATTTTTGTTCGAGAACGACACGGTCGACGACTATCTGGTGAACATACGCCTGGGGATCGATATGGGCGCGTTCGATTTTGGCCTGGGCGTTTTCTTTGAATCCAAAGACTGGTATTTTGAGCGCATTGACCGCGGCGTGTCGGCGCGTATCGGGATAAAAGTTCCCGACATTTTCTTTTTTTCCGCGGAGTACCTCAACAGTTTTGGCGCGTACAGCGAGGTTCCGGGCAACCGTACGCTGGAGCATGTCGATGCCGAGTTGGGGTTCTGGCTTAAAAACATTTTGGCGAGTGCCAATATCGAAAAGCGCCAAATTACCATAAGTGAAACCCGCGAGTTGCGAAAAATGTTTGTCCGCACGAAGGTGTTTGGCCGCCTGGACATATACGGAAAAAATGTGCCGCTGACGATACGGCTGGACGGCGGTGTCATATTTAACGAAGCGCGTTTTGAACACTTGATAGTCAGGACGACCAAGGACGAAGCGACCGCGCCGTACGGCGGCCTGCGGCTGGGGTTTCAGATAAGCCGGAATTTGTTCTGGTATGTTGAAGGGGAAGTCCCGCTTGTCATTTCCGGCGCGCTTTCCGGCTTTCTGTTCCGTGTTGAAAGCGGCTGTGTAATTACGCTTAAGCCGCAGTAGAAGCGGGGTACGGCAGTACGGATTTGGGCGCATTCCCGCCTGCGGCGGGGATGGGATGGAGGTATGCGTCATTTTTCCCCAAACTTTGTGGGTTGAGCTAAGGAAGCTGTTCCAAAAACTGAAGTTTTGGAACAGCCTCGGTTGTCAGGTTTTAGCCGATATTTCGGAGTAACCCAGAGCGTCTGGTGTGCTTCGATATACCGGAGGAAAGACTGACAACTGACAACTGAAAAATACCGCGGGGCCTTGACAGAAAAAAAACGGTGTTCTATAGTGGGGAGGCGTGGCAGGTTTCGTTGTAAACCGGCGCAAACGGCGCGTTGCGCCATAAAAAAACAAAATCGGAGGAGTTTATGACTATCAAACCACTGTCTGACCGTGTTTTGGTCAAAATTGAACAGGCCGAAACAAAAAGCGCGGGCGGTATCATTATTCCCGACACCGCTCAAGAAAAAACGCAAACTGGTACTGTATGTGCTGTTGGCCCAGGGACGGAAAAGGAAAAGGTAACTGTCAGTCCTGGTCAAAAGGTTATGTACGACAAATACGCGGGTGCTCAGGTCAAGATTGACGGCGCGGAGCATCTTATTCTAAAAATGGCGGATATTGTCGCTGTTATCGAGTAGGGTGTTTGTACGGCGGCGGGCTTGTGTCTACGGGTTTCGCCGCATTGGGTATTTTGGGTAGAACCCCGCTTGGCGCCGGAAACGGTACCGGCGGGGTTTTGTTTTTGATGGGTTATGAAATCTCGTATTTTTACGTTTATTGAAAATTGCCGCGGTCTTATTGTTGAGTTGCAGCGCGAATTGACGTGCCGTCCGGCTGTCTCGCCGGATAGTGGCGGCGAGGGTGAGCTGGAAAAAGCGCTTTTCTTGCAGCAGTGGCTCGCCGCTCACGGTATTTGCGACGTGGAACGGCACGATGCTCCCGATGTTCGCGCCAAAGGTGGCGTGCGTCCGAATCTGGTGGTGTCGCTTCCTGGCACGAATCCTGCCGCGCCGTGTCTGTGGGTTATGTGTCATCTGGATGTTGTGCCGCCAGGTGAAGGCGCGCTCTGGGAGAGCGACCCGTGGGTGCTTGTTGAAAGAGACGGGCGGCTTATCGGGCGCGGCACGGAGGATAATCAGCAGGGGCTTACGGCGTCTGTCGTGGCGGCGCTGGCGCTGCGGGGGTGTGGTATTCAGCCGGAGCGTACGATAAAGTTGTTGTTTGTCGCTGACGAGGAGTGCGGGAGTGTTTTTGGTATTGACTGGCTGCTAAAAAACCGGCGGCTTTTTGGGGAGGGGGACACGGCGCTGGTTCCTGACTCCGGCGACCCGCGGGGGTTGGCGATAGAGATTGCGGAAAAGAATTTGTTGTGGGTGCGTGTGCATACCAAGGGGCTGCAAACGCATGCGTCCCGCCCTGAGCTTGGTGTCAACGCGCATCTTGCAGGCGCGGCGCTGGTTGTCGCGCTGCACGAGGAGCTTTCTAAAAAGTACGCGGCGCAGGACGCGCTTTTTGAGCCGCCGTATTCTACGTTTCAGGTTACCAAAAAGGAAGCGAATGTGCCAAATATAAATACTATTCCGGGCGATGATGTATTCTATTTGGATATGCGTATTCTGCCGTGTTACACAAACGATGCTGTGCTGGAGGATGTCGCTCGTATAAAAGCGGATATAGAAAAGCGGTATGCTGTTACGATTGGGTTATCGGTTATTCAGGCGCAGCAGTCGCGGCAGGTGGCGCGGGACGCGCCTGTTACGCGGGCGCTGGCGGAGTGTGTGCGCGAGGTGTATGGCGAATGTCCGCGTGTTACTGGCATTGGCGGCGGGACTGTCGCGGCGCACTTGCGTAACGCGGGTATTGACGCGCTTGTGTGGGGCCGGCTGGATGGCCGCGCGCACGAGCCTAACGAGTATGCCCTGGTTGACAACATTGTTGGCGACGCAAAGGTGATGGCGTTGCTTATGTTGAAGTAATCTGAGCTTGTTCCAAAACCCGGTTGGTTTTGAACAGGCCCTTATCCTTTTACCAAGAGGGCTGCTGCTTTTATGTGGTCGTCCAAGGTTCGGGAAAAATAGTGTTTGCCGGCGCTGCTGTCCACCAGGCGGAAAAAGAGGTACTCGCTTGGCTGGGGGTTGAGGGCGGCGCGGAGGGCGACGGCTCCGGGGCTGGCTATGGGGCCGGGGGGGAGGCCGCGGTTGGTGTAGGTGTTGTACGGGTTTTCTATTTGGGTGTCGCGTGTGTACAGGCGTTTGGGGTGTGGCTTGTTTTGTATCTCGGTGATGATGTATTCCACGGTCGCGCAGGATTCCAGGCGCATACCGCGTTCCATGCGGTTCTGAAATACGCCGGCTATGAGGGGGGCTTCGCTGGCGACGCGGTATTCGCGTTCTACTATCGAGGCGAGTGTTACGGCGCGGTGGAGTTCCCCGGGGCTGAGGGTGGCGGCGGGCTCGATTTCGGCAAGGCGTTTGAAGAATGTGCGTACCATGAGGTGGACGAGTTTCTCGGCGTCGTAGCGGGGGGGGACGTTGTAGGTGTCGGGGTAGAGGTAGCCTTCCATGGTCGCGGCGGGTATGTTGTACTGCGCGGCTATTTCCGCCGATTCGGCAGCTTTTATGAATGCGTCCGCGTCGCAGATGTCCGCGGCTGCCCAGATTGCGGCGGTCTTCTTTATGGTGGAGCCTTCGGGGATGGTTACGGGCTGGTTCTCTTGTTTGCCGGTCTTGAGTATCGCGTAGATTGCGAGGGCGCTGATGGGTGCGGGTATGGTGTAGACGCCGGTCTTGATGTGTTCTTTTTGTATGCGGGTGATGAGTGTCCAAAAATGGGCGCTTTTGATGAGGCCGGCGGCGGCGAGTTGGCGGCCGGCGGCGGCGGCGCTTTCGCCTTCGCGGATTTCTATCCGGGTGCGGGTGGTCTCTGAGAGCGGGGGGGGGGCGTTCAGGTATATAGCGGTGCCAACAATGGCGGCGGCGCCGATGACGGCGAGCGCGAGGATGGTTCCTGTGATGCGGGCGGCATACATGTATATTTTTTTATTTGGCATAGTTTGTCTCCGTGGTGTGGTATGGCTGTGTCAGGTACTGGCTTGCGGCTTGCCGGCTGAGTTGGCGTTCTATGTACGCCAGGGTTCGCCGTGTGCCGTTGTGTGTTCCCGGGCAGTCCGCGGTGAACGTTTTCCAGTTTTCTGGTGTTTCGAGCGCGGCGGGCCAGAAGGGGTAGGTGCGGCATTGGAGAGGGCGGCTGGTGTATACCGCGCAGCCTTCTTTCCAAAATACGCAGTCGCCGTTGGTTTTTTCTTTTAATGAAAGGCGTTTTTCTGGTCCGTAGTCTACCCAGCGGCAGTAGGCGGCGGTAAACGCTTCGTTTGCGAGGCCGTTGGCGCAGGCGAGTGTCTGGAGGTCGTGTTTGGTGAGGAACACATAGCCGCTTTCATGGCGGCAGCACGCCGAGCATTGTTGGCACGAAAATCGCAGGCCTCGCGAATACCACACGCGGGTATTGTAGCGTACTGGGCAGCCGCGAACAAGCGCCCGGGGCGGCGGGGGGGCGGGCAGCCGGATTTCAGATTTCAGATTTCGGAGAATTGGGCGCATTTTTTGCGCTTCGCGCAAAAAACCGGGCTATCCGCTCCAATCTTTTTGCGTTCCGCAAAAAGTATTTCCGCTTCTATCCCTTGCGCTGCCGAAAATCCGCATCCATGCGGATTTTCGGCATGG
>JAITGR010000040.1 GCA_031280455.1 Spirochaetaceae bacterium | reverse complement strand
AGTTGTTCGGAAACGACAGTTGCCGTACAGCAACCACTTAAAAAAGCGTGTTTTGCAGCCTTTAGGCTGTGAAACCGCAAAGACTGTTCGGAAACCAACCGGGTTTCCGAACAAGTCTAATATACCGGCGGAAAAACCGACAACTGACAACCGACAACTGAAAACAGAAAACAGAAAACAGAAAACAGAAAACAACTGGACAGCCTAATGGAGCGCCTTGTACAATGGCGTATGCACAAAAACCTGTGCGGCTGTACTCATGCCGAAATCGCGGCGCTTTTCGCCGGCCTCGACCCGCCGGTGCCGCCGTTACGCGCCGTGCAGGTCTACCGGTGGATTCGCGGCGGCGCGGCTTCGTTCGATGTAATGTCTAACCTGGATAGTGCCGTGCGCCGCCAGCTTGCCGGCCAGTTTTCTCTGCGAACATGGACGCTCGCGGCGGCTGTGCGCGCGGGCGACGGTACCGAAAATCTGCGCCTGCAAACCGGCGGCGGGGACTGTATCGAGGCGGTCATCCTGCACGACGGGGGCGGGCGGCACACGGCTTGTCTTTCCACACAGCTTGGCTGCGCGATGGGCTGCGTGTTCTGCAAAACCGGCCAGCTTGGTCTTGCCAGAAACCTGGACGCGGCGGAAATTATCGAGCAGTACTACCTCATAAACGAGCGGCTGGCCGCTCATGGGCAGAACGAGGTCGCAAACATTGTGTTTATGGGTATGGGCGAGCCGTTCCAGAATATGGCGGCGCTGCGTCAGGTGTGCGCTATTCTCTCTGGCGCGGACTGCGCCGGCACTGGCCGCGCCCGCTCCGGCAGGACTTGTTTTTCCAAAAAGCGTATAACGGTGTCTACGTGTGGTCTTGCGGGCAAAATATGCGACTTTGCGCGCGAAGGGCCGGACATCAGGCTGGCGGTCTCGCTGCACAGCGCGCGGCAAGAACTGCGCCGGCGGCTCATGCCTGCCGCTTCGCCGCTTGCCGAGTTAAAGGACGCGCTGCTTTTCTACCAGCAGATGTGCGCGCGGCGTATCACGCTGGAAGTAGTTTTGTTTGATGGTGTTAATATGGGGCGGGAAGATGCTGCCGCGCTGGCGGTCTTTGCCGGCGGGCTGGATGTGTTTGTCAATTTAATTCCGTGGAATCCTGTTGAAGGTCTTGTGCTGGACGGTAAAGCGCTCGCAAGTCCGTCCCGCCCCGCGGTGCTGTCTTTTCAGCGGCTGCTGGAAGCGCGCGGTCTTACAACAGCGGTGCGCGCCAAAAAAGGCGGCAGCGTCTCCGGTGCCTGCGGGCAGCTCGGGTAGGCCGCCCTGCCCCGCCTGCCTCCGGCGGCTCCCGCGCGGCTTTTGGCGGGGGCAGGGCGGCGGGAGCGCAGGGGCGCCCTTGTGCGCTCGCCCTAAGGAAGCACTGAATAAATGCCAACGAGCATTTATTCAGTGCTTCTTACCCCGTAATTGCGTAATGAAATGAGCAATTACATAGGGTAACGCTGATTAGAGTCGATTTAATCAGCGTTACCCTAATGTGCTTCGGCCTTTGCGCGCACGCGGATTTTGTGTAGTATTTTCGCATGTGCCGGAAACCAGCGCAAACCGCGATAGTCCGCCGCGTGTGCATACTCGCCGCCGCCGTCATAGCCGCCGCCCCCGCCGCCCCCTCCGCGCCCGCCGCCTTCGCGGCAGACACCGCGCCAGGAGTACCCGCTGTACCGGCACCACCCCCGCCGGCCCTGCCTGCGGACACCGACCCCTTTGAACTTTTAACCCTGCGCCTGCCGGACATATTCCGCCGCTACGGCCCCCCCGCTTCGGTGTACGCCGTACGCGGCGCGGAACCCTGGCAGGACGACGTTGTCCTCGCGTACAAAGGCGTGGATTTCTACCTGTTCAAAGACCAGGTATGGCAAGTTGGCTTGGAAAAAACGCTCGGCATCGCCCTCGGCGACCCGGAGCGGGCAGTCAACCTGGTATTTCCCCACGCCACCCGCGAAGCCGGCCCCGCCATAAGCGTCCGCTTTAACGAGCTCCCCTGGCCAGCCGAACTGCGCGTCAACCTCAACAACGCCGGCAAAGTATCCGCCCTCTACCTATACCGCGCCAACTTTTAGGGGAACACTGATTTAATCAGAATTAAACCACGGAAGGCACGGAAACCACGCGGAAAGAGACCAAAATTCCGTGTCATTTCCACGTTTTTCCGTGGTTTGTTTTACGCGATGTGCTTTCGCGTTGCCATAAGGCAAAAATGTCCGCGCAAGGGGCGGTCCGCCTTATGGGGCGCGCCCCGCTTCCCGCATCGTACGGCTGCCGGCAAGCGGCAGACACAAGAGCGCAATCACCACACCAGAGGCAATAAGCAGCCAGGAAATCGGCACAACATCAGCAAGCGGCCCAAACAGCAGCATACCCGCCGGCAGCATCAAACTGGAAATCATCGAAAACACGCTAAACACCCGCCCCATATACAAAGCGTCAACCTTGGTTTGCAGCAACACAGCAGACGGCGTATTGTACAACGGCACAGTACACCCCGTAATCGCCATAACACCCAGATATATCCAAAAATTATCCAAAAGCCCCAGCGCGATAGATTCAAACCCAAACAACACACACGCCAGCGCCATAGAGAAAACATGATTCTTCAAACCGCCCCAAACACTAATAGCAACATTACCCGCCATCATACCAACAGAAAAAGCAACCTCAATCGCCGTAAGCCGCCAGACCTCGGCGCCAAAATCGCGCGTAACCTGCAGCGGCGTCAAAAACATAATCGGCGAACCGGCAATAAAAAACACCGTCGATACAACAATAAGCCGCAGAATAAACCCGTGATGGCGCACATACCCAAAACCCTCCCGCAGCTCATGAAAATACCGCTTTCGCTCTGTATCACTATTATATATACAAGAAACTTTTACACAAAATAAAAGAATACCAATACCCAGCGCCGCCGTCAGCACATCAATATAAAAAATAGTATATATCGAAGCAAAATTCAAAAGCGCGCCGCTAATCATAGGACACAACAGCATAGTTGCCGACTGAATACCGCCGTTAATGGCATTCACCCTGCGCAGACTATCCGGCGGCACAAGCTGCGGCAGCATCGCACTGACCGCCGGAGACTGAACACCCTGCCCCACCGCGCGAACCACAACCGCCGCCCCAAGAAACCACATGCTATCCAGCCCCAGACTAAAAAGCACCGCGGCACACAACGTCGCAAGCGCAATCGCCCCATCAGCGATGACAATCAAATACTTGCGATTATACCGGTCGGCCCACACACCCGCAAACGGCGAAATAAAAAACATCGGCAAAAAACCCGCAATAATAAAAAGCGTCCTAAGCGCTCCGGACTGCGTTTTTAGCGTGATATACCACGTAATCGCGTACTGCACCAGCATAGAACCAGAAAGCGAAACCGCCTGTCCACCCAAAAAAAGCGCCGTATTCCGCTTCCAACCCGTCCAATTTTGTTCACCCATACACAAAGCATACCAGAAAAAAAACATTTCTGGCAGAGGCTAAAGTTTCACCCGTACATATTCCGAAAATATATCGTAAGGAAGAGCATATACCAGCAGTGATATAGGCAAATAGGGGCGCATGCCCATCATCGCCAGAGTACTGGCAATGACGGGCACCGCGCTTTACGTTCCAATCTTTTTGCGTACCGCAAAAAGTATTTCCACTGCAATCGCTTGCGCGCTTCCGTTATCGGTAGCAGCCATTGCCAATAGAGCAAAGGCCGCGAATCAAAAGCGTTTTAGCCGGATGGCTAGCGGGAGGACGCTTATGCATAACGTACGAAACCATGCGCCGCCAGACACACGGCGCGCCGGACGGACATTCTTTTTTATATTCGCGTTTTTTGTATGCACAGCGGCCACAATGAGCGCCATGCCGGTTTCCCGCTTTGCCGTCTACGCGGCCAAAGGCGAAAAATTTTCAATAAGCTACGACGGCCAGGTTCGCGTATACCGCGTTGACCCGATACCCTCCGGCGGCATCAGCGTTCAGAAACGCGACCACATACAAACCAAAGACAACTCGGTCGTGGAACTACGCTCGTATCCAGCCGGCGTAACCATACTCATCGCCGACAATTCGTCAGTTATAATCGACGGCCCGGAAGAAGGCGGCACCATGCAGCTCCTTACCGTCGTATCAGGCCGCGTCCGCGTCATCAACACAACAAGCGACCAGACCGTCATCATACGCGCAGGCCGCTCACTCATCGAGGTACGCGCCGGCGACATCAACATAGATTACGCGGTATACCCGTGGATAGAAGGCCGCGCCGACCGGACCCTGGTTGTATCGACCCTGGAAAAAAGCGCGCTGGTTACCATACCCGCGATAACTGCCGAACAAGCGGCATTGAATAACAAGAAAAACGACAACAAAAAAACATCACTTAAAAAAAACAAAATGCTAAACAAACAATTCGCCATGGCCGAAGGCGAAACGCTGTACATAGACCCGATACTGGCGATAGTCGAGCGCCGCCCTCTCTACCAGGGACTGGAATCGTTTTGGACACGCAAAGGCTATGGAGCAGGCGGCGCGCCGGCAAACATATACCCCGCCGGCTTTTCACCCGTGCTAAGCGAAGCGCAAAGGCCGGTACTGGAAAGTAAACCCTACCAACCGCCGGCAGTCGCCGCCCCCGAGACCCCCGCGCCCCCCGCCGCCGAACCCAAAAAAAAATCCAAAACCGGCGCTAAAATCGCCGGCATCGTGGCCGGCACACTCCTCATAGGCGGCGGCGCGGCCATGCAGTACGTCCTCCCCGCCGCCGTGCCCGCCCTCGCCCCCGACCGTAACAGCCAAAACACCCTTTTTGTCGCCGGCTTCATCCCCATGGGGCTCGGTCTCATCACCATAATCGGCTCGCTTGTCCAATAGACTTGTTCGGAAACTGAAGTTTCCGAACAAGTCTATTGCGCCCAGAAGGCGCGTTGGAGGGCTTGGTAGAAGGTTGTGCGGCTGGCGGCTATGAGGCGGGCTTTGAAGGCGGCTTTGCGGACGAGGACGCGATCGCCGGTTTCGAGTTGGCGGGTTACCTGGCCGTCGATGGTGAGCATGACTGCCGCGCGCTGGCCTTCTGGTATGCTTATGCAAAGCGTGCTGTCTGCGGGGACGACGAGTGGGCGGTGCAGCAGGGTGAAGGGGCATATCGGGTTAATGATGATGTCTTCGGTTTCGGGGTCGAGGATGGGGCCGCCTGCTGACGCGCTGTATGCCGTGGAGCCGGTTGGTGTGGCGAGTATCAGGCCGTCGGAGCGGTACGACGCGCGTTCTTCGTACACGCCGTCCAGCAGCGCCGCCGCGTCCAGTCGTATGGTTTTGGCGATACCGTCTGCGGAAATAACGGCGTCGTTGAGGCAGCTTTCGCTAAAGATAAATTGGCCGCCGCGTTCGACGCGGACATCCAGCATGAGTCGCCAGGATTCTGGCGTGCTGCCGGATTGCCAGGCATCCAGGGTGGCCAGGGTGTGTTCCGGCGCTGTCGAGGCGATAAAGCCCAGGGTGCCCATGTTGACGGGCATTATGGGTATGTTGAAGGGGGCGGCTGAGCGTGCCGCAAACAGGACGGTGCCGTCGCCGCCCAGGCTGATGATGAGTTTGTAGCCGGTAAAGCAGGCGTTGGGTTCGCGCGCGGGGTCTGACGCGCCGTTCCAGCAGTCTATGTCTGCCGTATCGCCGCGCGCGCGTAGTTGGGCGGCGAGTTCTTCCGCTTTTTGCTGCGCGCCGGCGCTCTGCGGTTTAACGATTATCAGTACGTTCATGGTTTGGTAGTATACTCTCCCGTGTGCGGTTTGGGCAATGTTGCTCTAGTGATGATTACATGAGAATTGAAAAATCCACAAATATACGCGACTGATACCGAATAGACTTGTTCGGAAACCGTTCCGGCTGTTTACGGCCAAGCCCGCTGCTGCGGGCATCCCCGGCAAAGCCGGGGCGCGTAAACAGACCTGTTAGGCGACGTTGGGGCGTACTCCATTATCATCATTCAATTAATTTTTTTTGAAATGTATAAAAATGGCTTATCGTTTCTCCATTTTCAGATACCTGCCATGATGCAGAATACCATTTATATTCTAATTTTTTCATTAAATTTATTGATGGGATATTTTCTGGATCAACATGGGTTATTATACGATTTAATTTTTGAGAATAAAAAATATGTTCCCCGGATTCAACCGGCAAGTGCAACACCCCGCTGCTCAGCAAAAACCTCGGACGGGGTACGAAATCGCAAACACTTCATAGGTGTATTGTTGATTCTATCGACAATACTATTTAAT
>JAITGR010000015.1 GCA_031280455.1 Spirochaetaceae bacterium | reverse complement strand
GCGGGGGGGCGGACGCTCATGCGCACGGCGGATTTCTTTTTTAGCGTCCCGCCGGAGCTGGTTGCCCAGCGTCCGCCGCCTGTCCGCGGGGAGTCCCGCCTGCTGGTCGTTTCGCCCCGCGCCGGCGGCGAGGATGGCGAGCTTGCCGACCGGCGGGTGGCGGATTTGCCGGATTTACTGGAAGAAGGCTCGCTCTTGGTGTTCAACAATTCGCGGGTTCGCAAGGCGCGCCTGTGCGGTGTGTGCGCGGACAGCGGGCGGCAGACGGAATTCCTGCTGCTGGACGAAGCGCCGGAGGCAACGGCGGACGAGCGGCGGTGGACAGCGCTCTGCAAGAATGCCGCCGGCAGACGGGCGGGCAGCCGCTACTTGTTTCCCGAGGGGCTTACGGCGACGGTGCTTGCCGCCGCCACACCTGCGCGCGGCCAGGTGCGGCTGGAGTTTTCGGCTGCCGTGGACGATGCGTACCTTGACCGCTGCGGCCACATCCCGCTGCCGCCGTACATCAAGCGGCCGGACGAGGCAGCGGACGCGGAGCGGTACCAAACGGTGTTTGCCGCCGAGCATGGTTCCGTGGCCGCCCCCACGGCGGGGCTGCATTTTTCGCCGGAGTTGCTCGCAGCGTGTGCGGCGCGGGGTATTGAGTGCGTGTTCATCACGCTGCACGTGGGGCTGGGTACCTTCCTGCCGGTGCGCGAGGAATTGCCTGAAAATCACCGTATGCACGAGGAACGCTTTTTTATAAGCGAGGAAGCGGCGGCGCGTATCGGAAAGGCAGCGCGCGAAAAGCGCAAAGTTGTCGCCGTGGGAACAACGGCGCTGCGGACGCTGGAGAGCGCCGCCTGTTCCGGCGGTCTGCGGGCGGGAGCCGGCCGCACGGATATTTTTATACACGGCGACTATCCGTTCCGCGTAGCCTCCGCGCTGTTCACCAATTTTCACACGCCTTGTTCAACACTGTTGATGCTGGCGGCCAGTTTTGCAGGCCGCACGTCCAGTGCCGAAGCAGGCCGCCGCTGTATTCTAAACGCCTACGACCACGCAATACGCCACCAATACCGGTTTTTCAGCTACGGCGACGCGATGTTGATTGTTTAACAGATTTCGGATTTCTGAATTTGGGGGTCAGGGTTTTTTGTCAAGTCCGAAATCCGAAATCCACTTTAGCCCGCGCCTCGTTTTGATTCAACAATTCCAACCTCGCAAGAATCAATTCTCATTATTGGCGAAAAAGGAAATCCGACTGTTGTAACAAAATTTGACAATCAAGTTGTTCAGTGGAATGGTGGGATCCAGTGGACTATGCGGCCTTATTTTGGAAATCAAATTGTTTATAGAGGCTGTTCCAAAACTTCAGTTTTTGGAACAGCTTCCTTAGATTTAAGGGGCTATTGACTATAATCCAAGCTCTCAATCAGTAAGGTAACGGTAATGGCGGTCCTGCTGGACAAAGACGCGCAAGTGGCAAAACGCGCCGGCGACCGGGGCTCGTTCAGCGGCCTCCCTGCCGGCTTAAAGCAAGCGGATAGCCCGGTCTGCCGTAGGCAGATGCGCCCGTATTGGTTAATCGGCTAAAAACTTGGTGTACGCGATTTTGCCGTGTGCGCCTACTGCGACAAATATGTCGATGCCGGCGGCGGGGCTGCCGTAGGTTACGGCGCGTATGCTGTTCTCGCCGGCGGGTATGCCGGGGGCGGCGACTGGCCGCCAGATTGCCGCGTCTTGTGAGTATGCCATGCGGCCGCCGTAATAGTCAACGTTGATAAAGCGTCCTGCTCCGGCGACTTTGCCGTAGGCGGTACTGCAAACGTCGGAATGGCTCATGTCGTCCTGTGTGTCCACGAATATTTCTGTCGAGGCTTGTTTCCAGGTTATGCCGTCTTTGGAGCTGACCATGAATGGTTTGCGCTGCTTGCCCCAGGTGTCGTAGTAGTAGGGGTGCGACGTGTCTTTTACATTGTCGTAGCCGGCTGCGACAAATACGCCTTCGCCGTTGATTTCACCCCAGGCGGCGGTTACGATGGTGTGTTCAAAATAGTTTTGCCAGCTTTTGTCGCCGTACAGGCCGGTGTAGACTCTGCGCCATTCGCCGCCGCCTGCGCCAAGCCGCCAGATGCCGGCGCGGTAATCGGTGCCGCCCGCGATAAACGCGCCGCCTCCTTTGGGGTAGCCGTAGACGAGGCAGGCGTCGATGATGCCGGTGGAGTTGCGGAGTTGGCCGTTGAGGCCGCTCATGCTTGTCCAGGTGAGGCCGTCCGGCGAGCTTGCCATGGCACCGTTGTATTGCGCGGCGATAAACATGGTTTTGCCGCCTATTTCGCCAAAGGCTATCGCGGTAATCCAGTCGTCCAATGTCGATTCCACCGCTTTCCATGCTACGCCGTCTGTGGAAACGGCCATTTTACCGTCCCAGCCGCCGGCGACAAAAAGCGGTTTGCCGTCTGGTGTTTTTCCAAAACCGAATTTCAGCACGGCGCTGGTTCCAAAGGTTGAATCGCCAGCCGCGTTCCAGACGACGCCGTCTGTGCTCCACGCGATTGCGCCCTGGTCGCCGCCTGCAACAAAGCGGGGGCCGGATGTTCCCGCGCCGTAAATAATGTCGTGAATCGCGCGGCGGCCAAAGACGGTGCTGCCGGCTGTTGTCCAGATGTCCAAGACATCGGCGACTTTGCCGGCGGGCGGGCTGGAGAGCTGCCCGGCGAGTTCCGGCGCGTTTACTGTTACCGTGATGTACATACCCCAGTCTTCCGGTGTAAGCCGGTACGATGAGTTTGTCGCGCCGGGGATGGCCGTGCCGGCGGCGTCCGGTGTGTCGCCGCGTTTCCACACATAGCGGAACCGACTGCCGGCGGCGGCGCTGGTGTTCGCCCGCAATGTCTTGTACACAAGCGGCTGCCCTTCGAGCAGTACTTCCTGGTCCGCGCCGGACGGGCGGTGTATCCACACCGGCGGCGTTGTGATAAAGCCGTCTTTGTCGTCGCGTGTTACTTCGGCGGCAATGTACATACCGCTGTCGCCCTCGCGCACGGTGTAGCTGTCGCCGGCAGCACCGGGTATCGGTGTGCCGGTTTCGGCGGGGCTGGTAGCGCGTGTCCAGGTGTAGGCCGGCGCGCCGCTGCCGTTTACGCTGTCGATATTCACCTGGAGGGTGCCGCCTGTGGCAGGGTGTCCGCGAATGTACGCGGCTCCCGCCAACAGGGTCGATTCCGCGTGGATATGGAGGCTGTCCGCGAGCGGCTCCGGCATCGGTTCGCCGGGGACTTTGCTGGAAGGGGCGCTGGTTATCCAGCCGGAGAAGCCGGCGCAGTTGACGGAAACGGTGAGATATTTGCCTTTGTCCGCGTCGCTCAGGAGGTAGACGGAGCTGTGCGCGCCTTCAACTGGGGTAAAAATGGCGGAGGCCGCTGTTCCGCGTTTCCAGATGAAGGTATGCTCGGCGCCGCCTTCCAGGGCGGAGGTGTCCGCGGTCAGCGCGTAGCCTGATTCGACATCGCCGCGGAGGTGCACGGTGCCGGTAATCGGCGGGTCGCCGACAGCGCCTATCGCGTCGCTGCGCACCACGCCGTCCCAGCCGGCGCGGCGTACGGCAACGTGTATGTAGGCACCGTTGTCTGCTTCTGTAAGTGTGTACGTGGCGGCTTCCGCGCCTTCTATGGGGAGTGTGCCGGCGAATATGCTTTTGCCGCGCCTCCAGGTGTAGCTAATTTCGCCGTCGCCTTCCAGGAGGCTGGTGTCGGCGCTCAGTGTTTCGCCGGCGGCCGCCAAACCCTGGACAAACACAGCGCCGGAGAGCCGGGGGTTTTGTGGCGGCGGCGGCGGGGGGCTTTTGGTACAGGCCAGCCATACAAGGCAGCCCGCTGCGCAGGAGATTTTGAACAGGCTCTTATGCTTTGGCACACGACATTTCACGATGGTACTATAGCACAAACGGGAGAGTAGGCGGAAGTAAGGCCGTCCCAAAATTGCAATTTGGGGACGGCGGGCGATTTTACTTCGGGGCTTGTACTGTTTCCATGTGCCGCTCCTTTCGCCGGAGCTTCGTTGGCTACACACTGGCGCGGCGGGTGCGGACGGCTTCTATGTCGTTGCTAAACAGCTCGCGCAGGTCGGACAGCCCCAGCGCCATGAGCGCCATGCGGTCTATGCCTATACCCCACGCGGCAACAGGTACATGGACACCGAGCGATTCGGTTACTTCAGGCCGGAACAGGCCGGAACCTCCCA
>JAITGR010000009.1 GCA_031280455.1 Spirochaetaceae bacterium | reverse complement strand
ACCGCGAGAAAGTTTACACTGAAAATGGTTACTGCGAGAACGCCGATAAAGCGGTCGCGGTTTGATTTCGACTAGGTTTTAGTTATTAGTCATCGACCCCTTTTCGGCTAGAAAACTTTTTAGGCAATGCGCATGGTAGCCGGACGGTGCCGGCCTGGGTATAATAGCCGCATGGGTACATTCGCGCATCTTCATGTTCACACGGATTTTTCTCTGCTGGATGGTGCCGCTTCGTGTAAGCAGCTGGCGGATAAGGCGCGGCTTTTGGGGATGAAACACCTGGCCATCACCGACCACGGCAACATGTTCGGTGTGCTGAAATTCCGCGACGCCTGCCTTTTCGACAAAAACCACGATCCGCTGCCGGAAGACCAGCGGATACATCCGGTAATTGGCTGCGAATTCTACATGTCGGAAACCGACCGCTTTGAGCGTTCCAGCATGAAGCGGTCGCAGGACGAAACCAGCGAGGCCGCCGACGGCAAACCCTACCACCTCATTTTGCTGGCGGAAAACGATGCCGGCTACCGTAATTTGATGACGCTTTCCAGCCTTGCGTACATCGAAGGCTTTTACGGCAAGCCGCGCATCGACAACGAGCTTCTGGAAAAATATCACGACGGCCTCATCTGCCTTTCGGCCTGTATCGCCGGCGAGATTCCCCGGCTTGTTTTGCGGGGTAAACGGGAACAGGCGCGCGCCCGCGCACTCGCCCTGCGCGCGATTTTCGGCCCCGATAATTTCTTCCTCGAAATACAAGACCACGGCATCGAGCAGCAGCGGGAATGCAATCCGGTGCTTGCCCAGATAGCGCGGGAGACCGGCATCGGGCTTGTGGCGACCAACGACGTTCATTACCTCGACAAAGAAGACGACGTGGCGCAGGACATACTGATATGCATCGGCACGCAAAAAAAACGCGACGACGAAAAACGCATGAAATTCAGCTCCAGCGAATTTTACCTAAAAAGCGCCGCCGAAATGGCCGCGCTGTTCCCGGAGTACCCCGACGCGCTGGAAAACACCGTCAAAATCGCCGAACGCTGCAACTGCGCCATTCCGTTTGTGCCGGTAAAAGAGCTGGCAAACTACCTGCCCGGCTTTGACATACCGCTCGGCTTTTCCGGCATGGACGAATACATCCGCGACGCGGCCATGAAGGGCATTGCCGCGCGGTATGGCGAGGTTACGCCGGCCCTGCGCGAGCGCGCGGAGTACGAGCTGCAAACCATCACTTCCATGGGCTTTTCCGGCTACTTCCTCATCGTCGCCGATTTTATTATCTGGGCAAAAGCGCACGACATACCCGTAGGCCCGGGGCGGGGCAGCGGCGCCGGTTCCATAGTCGCCTACGCGCTGCAGATTACCGACATAGACCCGCTCAAATACAACCTGCTTTTTGAGCGCTTCCTCAACCCGGAGCGCATCAGTATGCCGGACTTTGACGTGGATTTTTGCCAGGACCGGCGCGGGGAGGTCATTGAATACGTTACGCAAAAATACGGCAAAGAGCGGGTCGGCCAGATTATCACCTTTGGTACGCTCAAAGCGAAAAACGCCGTTAAGGACGTGGCGCGGGTTTTGGGCATCAGCATTGACGATTCCAACATGATAAGCAAACTGATACCCGACGGGCCGAAGGTTACGCTAAAAACGGCGTTTGCGGACGAGCCGAAATTGCAGGAGCTGGAAGCAGACCCGCGCTATACCGAACTTTTTGCCATAGCGCGCAAACTTGAAGGCAAAAACCGCAATCCGGGGCTCCACGCGGCGGGCATTGTCATTGGCAAAAAGCCGCTGATTAACTACGTGCCGCTCTACTACGACAATAAAAGCGGCGGCATAGCGACGCAGTGGACCATGGACCTCATTGAATCCTGCGGTCTGGTTAAAATGGATTTTCTGGGATTGGCGACGCTGACGGTCATTAAAAATACCGAAGACATTGTGCGCCGCCGCGGCGGGGATTTCGCCCAATTTTCAATAAAAAACATTCCCGAAACCGACGAGGCGACCTTCCGGCTCTTTCGTGAGGGGCGCACCGCGAGCGTGTTTCAGTTTGAATCTGACGGTATGCAGAATGTTCTTAAACAGGCGAAACCGGACACGATAGAAGACCTCATCGCGTTGAACGCGCTCTACCGCCCGGGCCCTATGGACAACATTCCGCAGTTTATCCGTTCAAAAAACGGCGAGCAGGCGATTCGCTACCCCGACCCGTGCCTGGAAGATATATTGAAGGAAACGTACGGCGTTATTGTGTACCAGGAGCAGGTTATGCAGGTTGCCCAGCGCATAGCCGGGTACAGTCTGGGCGAAGCCGACTTGCTGCGCCGCGCCATGGGTAAAAAAAAGCTGGAGGTTATGCAGAAGGAAAAAGAAAAGTTTATAGCCGGCGCGCTTAAGCGCGGGTTTCCTGAAAGCACAGCCGATGTTATTTTTGAAATTCTTATTCCGTTTGCCGGCTACGGTTTTAACAAAAGCCACGCGGCGGCGTATTCGATAATCGCGTACCAGACCGCGTACTTAAAGGCGAATTTTCCCGCCGAATTTATGGCCGCCTCGCTTACCAACGTCATGCACGACACAGACAAGCTCGCCAAATACATTGACGAGGCGCGCGGCATGGGCATACCGATTGACCCGCCTGATGTCAACCATTCCGAAAAACTGTTTGCCGTTGTTGACGGGCGTATTGTGTTCGGCTTTTTGGGGATTAAAGGCGTTGGCGAGGGGCCCAGCGAGGCCGTTATCGCCGGACGCGCGGGCGGGCCGTACACCGGTTTTATGGATTTTCTTGACCGTGTTGATATTAAGGCGGTCAGCAAAAAGGCCATCGAGCTTTTGATTCAGACCGGCGCGTTCGACCGCTTTGGCGAGGCGCGGGCTGTGCTGGCCGAAAACATGGAAAAGGCGGTTGAGTACTCGCAGAAAAAGAAGGACGACAAAGCCGGCGGCCAGGAAAGTTTGTTTGGCGATACTTCGGAAAAAGAGTACGCCGACTTTGTGTTCGCGCGCCGCGCCGACTGGACGCGGGAAGAAAAACTGCAAATGGAAAAGGCGCTCATCGGGTTTTATTTTTCCGGCCACCCGCTTGACGACTACAAGGAGCAGTGGAAGGCC
>JAITGR010000217.1 GCA_031280455.1 Spirochaetaceae bacterium | reverse complement strand
CGCTTTGGGCTTGCCTTATCGAATGTGCTACGCGCCCTTGGCGCTCCGAACACATTCGAAAGGCAAAAATGTCCGCGCGGGGCTGGCCGGTGTGTACGCACCCTGGGTACCACGGCTTTTTTCGGGTGGCAAAAATGTCCGCGCAGTGGCTTCGGTCGCAAAACGGCTTTGCCGTTTTGCTTCTGGAGTTCGGCTTCGCCGAACTCCAAGCCCAAGGCGCTACGCGCCTTGGGCAGGCTACGAGCTTTTAGCGGGGGCCGCGTGCGCGCAGCAGGCTGACTATGGTTTCCGCGTCGCCGGCGGACAGGAGGTTTTCGCGGAGGGTTTCGTCGTGTAAGAGGCCGCTTATGGAGGAGAGAAAGCGCAAGTGGTGGTTGTGGTGCTTGCTGGGCGATATGATAAGGATGAATATGCGCGATTTTTCGCCGTCAACAGACTGAAAATCGACCCCCGCGCGTTGTATGCCTATGGCCGCGACGGTTTCCCGGGCGCCGTCGGTTTTGGCGTGGGGAATGGCGACACCGTGTTCCATGCCGGTACTGACAATCTGTTCGCGCTGGAGAACACTCTGCAAGACGGTTTCGTAGTCGTTGATTTTTCCCTTGAACGCCAGCAGCTGCACGAGTTCCGCGATGATTGCTTCCTTTGTAGTGCCGCGCAGGTTGAGCGAGACGCATTTGGGGTCGAGCAGACTCAGAATGTCAAAGTCAACGCCGCCTGACATTTCCGCGATTTCTTTGCGCATGGTGCCCGTATCCGCGGTGTCCGCCAGTTCCTGAATGCCGCGCAATAGTTCGATAATGACCTCGTACATGGCGGTTTTAATGTAGGGCATGCTGTCTTTTGAGCTGGCTATGGTTACGACGTTTTCTGTTATGTTTATTGACAGCGCCATGTCGTCTTTACGCGCCTGCGAAATACCTTCGTCCATGTTCATCATTTGGACGTAAAACCCTTCGTCCTTCAAATCTTTAAGCAGCGTGTTGACCACAAGCCCCGCGATTTCCGCCGATTCAAACGCCCAGCTTGACGAGATTGAATCTTCGCTGTCCGGCGCGCGGCGGGCTCCAGTTCCTTTCATGTTCAGCGTAAGGTTAAGGAGCGGCGGCGCTACGAGCGTGGTAACCAGCGTCATAAGTATAATGACACTGAAAAACTGCTCGTTCAGCACACCCGAACCAAGCCCTATGCCGGCGATGATGAGAGCGACTTCGCCGCGCGGCACCATGCCCACGCCGATACGCAGCGCCCCTTTCCAGTTGAAGCCGACCAGGAGCGCGCTGCCGCCGCAGCCTGCGATTTTGGAGACGATTGCCGTAAGCGTGTAGATACCGCCAAAAACGAGCACCGTAGGCGAAAGCATTTCGCGGACGTTGACCATCATGCCCATGACGGCGAAAAAGACGGGGACGAAAAATTCGTACAGGCCGCGCAAGCGTTCCTGGATAAGGGCGGCAATATCGGTTTTGGAAAGTGAAAGGCCGGTAACGTACGCGCCAATAATCATTGCCAGGCCGTGTTTTTCAAAAACGCCCGACACCAAGAGCGCGATGCCCAGGGCGAGAATCGAAAAATCGTAAGGCGATTTGAACACTTTAAGGAAGCCGGCGATTTTGTTGGCGCAGACAAGCCCGACCGCGGTAAACCCGAGCCAGATGCCGAAGGCGCGGCCCGCTATGCCCAGGATTTCCCGCGCGTCCAGATTGCCGCCGTCCGCCTGAAACGCGGCGGCGATGCCCATGACTATCGCCAGCACGATAATGCCAAGAACGTCGTCAAAGACCGCCGACGCTAATGTGGTAACGCCTTCGGGCGTGTCCATTTTTTTGCGGTCGGAAAGTATGCGGGCGGTTATGCCGACCGAGGTCGCCGTGGAGAGCACGCCGAAAAACAGGCAGCGCGGGTCGCTGACGGGGACGCCGAGGAACAGGCTGAGGGCCAGGTCGCCGGTAACGAAGGAGCAGACAACGCCGAATATGCCAATGACACCGCCGGCGACCGAGTAGCGCAAGAACAGCGCCAGGTCGGTTTCCAGGCCGGACGCAAACAGCAGGATGATGGAGCCGACGGTAGAAAACGTGTACAGTTCCGGGCTTACCGCGATGCCGCCGGCGGCGGCTTCCGGCACAAAAAGCCCGTGCGGAAAAGCAGGCAGACTGATGCCGCCAAGCGCGTGCGGCCCTATGGCGATGCCGGCTATAAGCTCGCCCAGCACCGGCGGAATGCCGATTTTTCTGGCAAGTGTCGCCCCCAGGCGCACCGCAAAGAGTATGACGCCGATTTGCAAAACCAGGGTCGCGGTAATTTCAGTAATGTTCAAAACAAATCCTTTCCACGCAAGACACGTGGTGCCCTAGACAACGCTGATTAAATCAAACATTAAATCCGGGGCGCATTTTTGCTTCGCCATGGATGGCGAGCCGAAAAAGCAAGGCGCGCGGCGCCTTGGGGTGTTTTGCAAAGCAAAACGCCAGCTTAAAAATTCGCATGGATGCGGATTTTTAAGCCAACAACCGGGCTATCCGCTCCAATTTGGCCTGCCAAAGGCAGGCCAAATTCCGCTTCTATCCCTTGCGCGGCGCAAAAATAGCCTCCTGCCATTTTTGCTTATGGCGTTTCGCATACGCAAAACGCCACACTTGAACACCAGGCGGCATCCCTGCCGCCCATCCATGCGGATTTTCAGCCGCCGTCCATGGCGGCCCGCAGCCTTCGGAATTCAACCGCGAATTACGCGAATGAACACGAATAATGCTAATAATGGCTCTATATTCGGTATAATTCGCGTACATTCGTGGATTTCTCAATTCTCAATTCTCATTTTTCAATTCTCATTTAATCATCGCTTTCCTAAAAACCGTTACTTCGCTTGCGCGAGGCCTTTTATTCAATTATGATTAGCACATGAATGCCATGACTAATCTAATTTCCCGCGAAAAAGCGTGGGAACTCTTAACGAAGTATAACAAAGACCCGTTTCATCTGCAACACGCCCTCACCATGGAAGGTGTGATGCGGTATTTCGCGGGCGAATTGGGTTTTTCTGCCGAAGCGGATTTTTGGGCGGCGGCAGGGCTGCTGCACGACATTGATTTTGAAATGTACCCCAGCCAGCACTGCGTCCAGGCGCGCGCGCTGCTTGCGGAAGGCGGCGCGAGTGCGGCGCTGATTCACGCGGTATGCAGCCACGGGTACGGAATAACCGTCGATATTCAGCCCGAACACCCGCTGGAAAAAGTCCTGTTTGCCACCGACGAGCTTTCGGGGTTAATCTGGGCGGCGGCGCTCATCCGGCCTTCGCGCAGCGTGCAGGACATAGAGCTAAAATCGGTTAAAAAGAAGTTCAAAACGCCCGCCTTCGCCGCCGGTTGTTCGCGCGAAGTGATTGACCGCGGCGCGCAGATGCTCGGCTGGACGCTGGATGAGCTTATTGAAAAAACGATATGCGCCATGCGCTCGTGCGAGGCCGCTGTAGCTGCCGCTATAGCAGCCGCCACGGCGGGCGCCACAGCGGAGGGCGGCGTTTGACCCTGCTCTGCGCCGACGCCGGGACAAGTTCGCTCAAGTGCGCGCTTATCGACTGGGAGCCATGCCCGGACGGGCAGCGGGCGTGGCTGGCGGACGGGCCGGGGTGTGCGCGGCTCTTGGCCTTCCACCGCGAGCAGTACCCCCAGGGCGAGAGCGCCGCCGGCCTGGAAGCGGCCTTGTACCGGGGTTTCGCCGCGCTTGCGGGCGGAAATGGCGCGCCCGGCGGCCTGCGGGTGGACGGCATCTGCGTATCCGCCGCCGGCCCCAGCCTTATACCGGTAACGCGCACAGGCCGCGCGCTCGGCGAGTTGTGGTGGTTTTCTCCGGCGCTGCGCTCGCGGCCTCTGCGCTCGTTTTTCTTGCCGTACGTTTTATGGCAGCAAAAACACCGGCCAGACGACTACCGCCGGACGGCGCTGTACCTGTCGCTGCAGGAATACCTTGTGTGCAAGCTCGGCGCGCGGCCGGTTACCGTCCTCCCCACGCCCGCCTACCAGGATTACTACTGGCCCCGCGCCGAATTGGCGGCGGCGGGCATAGACGACGTGAAATTCCCGCCGTTTGTACCCCCCGGCTTTGTCGCCGGTACTTTGAGCGGCGAAGCGGCGGCGCGGACAGGGCTTGCGCGGGGCATTCCGCTCCTCCCCGCCGGCCCCGACTTTATCATGGCGCTCCACGGCTGCGGGATACACCAGGCCGGCATGGTCTGCGACCGCGCCGGCAGTTCCGAAGGCATTAACGTGTGCGCGGGGGAGGACGCTTGCGCAGCAGCGCTTACGCGCGGCGACACCTCCGGCCTGCGTATTCTGCCGCACGCCGTCCAGGGGCTCTGGAACGTCAGCGTCGTCATCCCCGAATCCGGCAGCCTTTTTGACCGCTACCGGCGGGAAAACGGCCTTGACGGCGTTAGCTACGGCGCGATACTCGCCGCCCTGCTGCCGGAGTGGGGACGGGCGGGGGACGAAGGCGAGCCGCCTGCGCCGGTAAGCGCCGCCGTCCGCCGGCGGGGCCGCGCGACGCTGGAAAAAATCGCGCTGCGCGTAAAAGACGCGCTGGAAACGCTGCGCGCGCGCGGATTTGCCGTCGACCGCATGGTTGTGTGCGGCGGCCAGGCAAAAAACGCGCGGTGGAACCGCTACAAAAGCGACAAAATAGGCTGCGCCCTCGTCCTGCCGCCGATCGCCGACGCCGAGCTGGCCGGTAACGCGCGCATAGCCTACCACGCGCTGTGCCGGCGCGCAAAAGGCAACGCTGATTAAAACAAATTAACCGCGAATTACGCGAATAAACACGAATAAACACGAATAAAAGGTAGGGCAACGCTGAAAATCGGAATTAAACCACAGAAAACGCGGAAATGGCACGGAATTGCGGTCTCTTTCCGCGTGGTTTCCGTGGCTTCCATGGTTTCGCCATGTATGGCGCAATCAGCGTTGTCTAAAAACTGCCCCCTGAAATCTGAAATCCGAAATCCGAAATCTGTGTCAGTTGACGGATTGGCGGCTATGTGCTATAATAAAGAAATTTTACATAAACAAGGAGTATTGTATGCCGTTAAAAAGAGTTCCGCAGAAGTTTAATGCTTCTATTAAGGAAGTCACCATTGGTACGGGTGAAAAAGCGAGCAAGCTGGGTGGCGAAAACGTCAACCCGCTGTATAGCTTTGACGCGCCGATTGCCAATCCACCCAAAATCGGAGTTGAGGTTTCTGATAAACTTCTTTCTGCCGAGTATCCCGCTACGCTCAAGAAATTTTACGAGGGTTGCGGGACTGTCGCGGAGGCGGCGAAGAAGGCGTGTTCTATAAAAGGTGCCGCTTTTGTTTCGCTGTATCTGGAGAGCGCGGACCCGAACGGAGAGAACGTCTCTGTTGAAGACTGCGTAAAACTGGCCAAGGATGTCGCCGCCGCCGTTTCGCTGCCGCTTGTTATTCAGGGGTGCAAAAACGAGGAAAAAGACACGCAGATTTTTGGCAAAATCGCCGAAGCGCTTGACGGCAAAAATGTACTTTTCCTTTCCGCCAAAGAAGCGAACCACAAACAGATTGCTGTTTCGGTCGTTCAGGCGTACCACGGTAAAATCGGCGCGGAATCCGCCGTCGACATTAACCTGGCCAAACAGCTCAACGTGCTTGTTGGACAGACGGGGGTTACGCTGGAAAACATGGTTATGAACATTGGCCAGGCTGCCGCCGGTTATGGTTTTGAATACCTTATTTCCACGGCGGACCGCGTTAAGTCGGCGGCGCTCGCGCAGAATGACGCGCAGCTGCAGGTGCCGATTATTACGCCGACCGGTGTTGAGGCCTGGGGTGTGAAAGAGTCGATGGCTTCCGAGCAGGATTTCCCGGAGTGGGGGCCTGTGGAGGCGCGGGGTGTGAACATGGAGATTGCGACCGCCGCGGCGAATATCGCGGCGGGTTCAAACGCGGTTATTTTGAGGCATCCGAAGTCGGTCGAAGTTGTTTCCGCGCTTATCGCGGATTTGGTGTAAGGACAGGAGGAAAAAATGGCCTTAAAAGGATTAGATTACTTTAAATTTACCCCGAAAACGAACTGTAAAGCGTGCGGCAAGCCGACGTGTATGGCGTTTTGTATGGATGTGGCGGGCGGAAAAATCGGTATTGACAAATGCCCGCACATTAAGCCGGAAGATTTGGCGAAGTTGAGCGAAGCGTCGGCGCCGCCTATGAAGACGATTAAATTCGGCGCGGGCGAGTGTGAACATTCGGCTGGCGGCGAAACGGTGCTGTTCCGCCACGAAAAAACCTTTGTTTCCAAGAGTTTGTTCGCGGTAAGTGTTTCGCCAGCGGATGTCGACCAGAAAATCGCGGAAGCGTCCAAAATCGACTATATCCGTATTGGCGAGCGCATGTATGTGGAGATTGTCTACGTTACGGATACCGGCGACGCGGCGCAGTTTGCCGCCGCCGCGAAAAAAGCGGTTGCCGCCAAGCGCGCCGTTATTCTGGAAGCCGCGTCCGCCGCGAGCGCCCAGGCCGCCGTTGACGCGATTAAGGATGCCAAGCCGGTTTTGAGCGGCGCTACCAAGGCGAACTTTAAGGAATGGAGCGACATTGCGGCCAAGGCCGGTCTTGTGCTGGGTGTCGGCGGCGCGAACATTGACGAGGTGTACGACACGATAGCGGAGCTGGAAAAACTGGGCAACAAAAACCTGAGAGCCGATGTTACCGGCGCTTCCGTTAAAGAAACGTTTGCCAACGCGGTTGAGCTGCGCCGCGCCGCGATTGCCGGCGGCGACAGGACGGCGGGCTATCCGTCGCTGGTCAATCTGGCAAAAATCGCCAAGGGCGACCTGGAACGGCAGACGGCGCTCGCGTCGATTTTCACGCTGAAGTACGGTTCGGTCATTGTCATGGAAGGCATGAGTTACGCGCAGGCGCTGGCTTTGTACGGTTTGCGCCAGAACATTTACACCGACCCGCAAAAGCCCATGAAGGTTGAACCGGGTGTGTACGCGCTGAATGGGGCGGACGAAAACGCGGTGTGCGCGACGACGGTTGACTTCGCGCTTACCTACTTTATCGTTTCCGGCGAATTTGAGCGTTCAGGTGTGCCGGTAAATCTGATTATCACGGATGCCGGCGGCTATTCTGTGCTGACAGCCTGGGCGGCGGGTAAATTAACCGCCGGTTCTATCGCCAAGTACATTAAGGATCAGGTTGGCGACAAAGTTAAAAGCAAACTTTTGATTCTTCCCGGCAAAGTGGCGGTTTTGAAAGGCGAGCTTGAAGAGAATCTTCCGGGTTGGAAAATTATCATCGCCCCCAACGAGGCGGTCGGTATTGTTAAGTTTATGAAAGACCTCAAGGTCTAGGGAAGCACTGATTTATGCAATCGAGCATAAATCAGTGCTACTTTAATGTGGTATTTGCGTAATGAAATGAGCAAATAAATAGGGTAACGCTGATTAGCGTCAAGTTAATCAGCGTTACCCTAAAGGAGAGATTTGTATGGCAAAATTTATTATGATAGGGGAGAACATTCATTGTATCGCCCCTTCAATTCGCAAAGCGATGGACGAGCGCGACGAAAAACCGATTCTTGAACGCGCCGAAAAACAGCTCAAGGCGGGGGCTACCTACCTCGACTTTAACATCGGGCCGAAACGCAAGGGCAGCGAGGGGCTTATGGCCTGGGGCATTCAGCTTTTGCAGTCGCATTTTGACAATGTGCCGATTTCACTTGACACTGCCGACATCGGCGAAATCGAAAACGGCATCAAGGTCTACAACCGCAGCAAGGGCAAGCCGATTGTCAACTCGGCGGATGCCGGCGAGCGCAAAAAGTATGTGGATGTGGCCGCGGCTAACGACGCGATTGTGTTTGCGCTCTGCTCAAAAGAAGGCGTCGCGTCCAGCAATGACGAGCGTATGCAGTATTTGCAGGAACTCCTGGAACACGGCATGGGCCTGGGCATGGATCCGTCCGACATGTGGTTTGACCCGTTGTTTCTCGTCATCAAAGGTATGCAGGAAAAGCAGAAAGAAGTGCTGGACTTTATCCGCATCATTTCCGAGCAGGGGCTCAATTCCACCGGCGGCCTTTCCAACGTGTCCAACGGCATGCCCAAAGAGGTGCGTCCTATTGTAAACTCGTTTATGATAGCGATGGCGATTAACTGCGGTCTTACGTCGGCTATTGTCAATCCGTGTGAGCCCGAATTGAACCGCGCTGTGCGTTCGGCGGACATTATTCTGAATAACAATCTGTACGCCGATTCCTTCCTGGAAGTGTAAGCGTACGCGCACGTTTGGTATGCAAAAAGCGGGCGGCGGGTAATTCCGCCGCCCGCTTTTTTGGGGACAGCAGCCTTGATTTTGTGTCCCACACCGGCGATAGGTTATAGTAGTACAAGACATCTAATTTTGGAGGCGAGTATGAAAAAATATATTTGCGACGTATGCGGCTATGTGTACGATCCCGCAAAGGGCGACCCTGACAGCGGAATTAAACCAGGCACAGCGTTTGAAGACATCCCCGACGACTGGGAATGTCCCGAATGTCATGTCGGCAAAGCGGATTTTTCGCCGCAAGCGTAGCGTCTGGCTGCCCAAACCGCAAAGAGCGCGGCTGTGGATATTTGCGCCGGGGGCTAGACAACGCTGATTAAAGCGTGCCGCGTAAAACAAACCACGGAAAAACGCGGAAAGGACACGGAATTTTGGTCTCTTTCCGCGTGGTTTCCGTGCCTTCCGTGGTTTCGCCATGTATGGCGCCGCCATGT
>JAITGR010000097.1 GCA_031280455.1 Spirochaetaceae bacterium | reverse complement strand
AAATGTACGGGAGAGGATTTGCTCTCGTACACAACAAATTGCTATTGAAGCCGGTTTACACGGCTTCCCGTCCGCCTACTACAGCGGCTCTGATTTTTATAGGTAAAGGCTATCACTTTGATAAAAAAAGCGCAAGAGCCCTCCGGCGAACCGGCATCGATAAACCTGCCAGCCGCTTGTGTCCGCAATGAGCATGGTTTCGCCTGCCGCTTGCGGTTTTTTTAGGACAGATTTAGATTAGGCACTGCTATAAAGGAAACGTTTGCTTCCTTATAAATCTTAAGGATTTTCCCGCGTGTACCGGAAAGTCTTAAACTATGCCGCACTCCACCTGTCCCATAATTGGGCATATAATACGCCCCGGCGCGCCTGTACCGCACGCCTTACGGGTGGTTTGGACCACTCCAACAAACCTGCGGAAAACGTCTGCCGCCGTTTTAGCCGGCGGTCTTTATTCCCCGCATTTTGTTTGCACTTTGACACTCTACGGCAACCGTAAAAAAACGTCAATCCCCCCTTTCAGTTACATTTCAATTTGAAGTATCTCGCGTACTCTTGACACACAAAGTTAGAACGGGCTAGACTACTGTCTAGTGGTACTGTAATTAAAAATGTAAGGATTTGTAAAATGGATGATTTAGAACATTATGAGGTTGATGAGGCTAATATTAAAAAGGCCGTTCAATCGGGGCTTCCGCTGAGTATTACGACGTATACCCTTCCGCATGACATGGAGGTGAAGGTCGAACAGACGGTAAGCGCGTTTTTGCGGGCTGCGGGGCAGGAGCAGCTCAAGGATTATGTGAATTATTGTGTCTCTGAGCTTGCGGTCAACGCTAAAAAGGCGAATACCAAGCGGGTCTATTTTGCCGAAAAGGGTTTGAGTATCAATAACCCGGATGAGTACAAGGCGGGTATGGCGTCGTTCAAAAAGGATACGTTGAATAATCTGCCGTACTATCTGCAACAGCAAAAAGACAAGGGTTTGTACATCAAAATCAACATGTATTATAGGAAGGAAAGTCTGCTGTTTGAGATTCGCAATAACGCGCAAATTTCCAGGATTGAGCAGATTCGCATTCACGAGCGGCTCTCGCGCTCTCGGCAGTACAATAGTATGGAGGATGCGTTCGCCCAGGTTCTGGATGACTCCGAGGGTGCCGGCCTGGGGCTTGTTGTCATGGTGCTGATGTTGAAGAAGATGGGCTTGAACGAGGATTGTTTTGAAATCGCGTGTGTGGGCGCGGAGACTATCGCAAAGTTGACTATTCCGATTGAGCAGACCAAGATGAGTAATGTTACGGTGCTCACGCGGACTATTGTCGACCGGATTCAGGCTTTGCCGCAGTTTCCGCAAAACATTATCACTGTTCAGCAGCTGGCGAACGACCCTAAGTCCGACCTGGTGGATATTGCGCGGCTTATTTCAACCGATCCGGCGATGACGGCGGATATTCTAAAGCTGGTCAACTCCGCGCAGTATATGCTGGTTAAAAAGGTCAACAACATTGTCGAGGCGGTTACTATTCTGGGTATCAAGGGTATTAAAAACTTGTTGTACTCGTATGGTACGCAAAAAGTGCTGGGGGGTAACGACGAGAGTCAGAAATCGTTGTGGGATCATTCGTATAAAACGGCGTTCTATGCGTACAATGTGGTAAAGAATTTCGGCAAGGATAAGAGTGTTATCGACGATGTGTATGTGGGCGGTATGCTGCACGATATGGGGAAGATTATTTTCTCGAAGTCGGCGGCGGCCATGATTGCGAAGGTGCGCGAATTCTGCGAGGCGCGGACTATTCCGCAGACAACGCTGGAAGATGTGAGTGCGGGGATGAATCACGCGGAGATTGGGGCGCTTATTGCCGAGAAATGGAACTTTCCAGAGCTTATCACGAGTGTCATTCGCTATCACCACGAGCCGCAGGCGGCACCAGAGCAGTACCGGAATCTGGTGTACGCGGTCTATCTTGCCAATATGATGTGTGTTATTGAAGATGAGCGGGCTATTGCCGAGCAGATTGATACGGCGGTACTTGCCAGTTTTAGTATTAGCGGCAAAAAACAGATTGGTATTATTATCGAAAAGTTTAGCGAGGGTTTTAAGCAAAAGCGTTAGGCGCTTTTTGGAGGAATAGGTATGAATATAGAGATTAAAGCGGTGCACTTCAGTTTGGATGACGAGCAGAAGGCGTATATTCAAAAGAAGCTGGAGCGTATCAGGACGGCGGAAAACATTCTGGTTGACTTTCATGTTACCTTAACGAAGGACGCGCACGAGTATGCGGCGGAGGCGAATGTTCACTTTAAGTGGGGTGTTCACGCGCATGTGAAAGAGTGCGACTTTGAGGTGCTTGCCGCCGCGGATAAGATGCTGGATGGTCTGCGGACAAAGATTATCAAGGAAAAGGAAAAGGCTGAACAGCGCCGTTGACGGGCGCGGGGCTTTACGCCGTGCGCGGCGTTTACTATTATTGAAGCGTCGAGACTGTGTGTGGTTTGATCCGTGCGCGGGCGTCCGCCAAGGCGGGGCGCGGCATTTGCCGCGTGGCAATTTATTTTTTGGTGGTGTGGTATGAGTATTTCGCAAAAAACGATTCCTGATTTTGTGGCGGTGTTGGCCAGTAAGGCGGCTGTTCCGGGCGGCGGCGGTGCTTCGGCGCTTGTCGGGGCGCTGGGGACGGCGCTGGGGAATATGGTCGGCTCGCTTACGGTGGGTAAAAAAAAGTACGCGGATGTGGAGCAGGAGATTATCGCGCTGCAAAAGCAGAGTGATGCGCTGGCGGCGGTGCTTGTGGGCCTCATCGACAAGGATGCGGAGGATTTTGAGCCGCTTTCCAAGGCGTATGGTCTGCCGGCTGATACTGATGAACAGAAGGCGAAAAAGGCCGAAGTTATGGAAAAATGTCTGCGGGATGCCTGTGCGACGCCGCTGGAGATTATGCGGAAATGTGCCGAGGGAGTACGTCTGTGCGAGCAGTTCGCGTTAAAGGGGAGCCGGCTTGCGTTGAGTGATGCGGGTGTTGGGGTCATTTTTTGCAAGGCGGCGATGATGGGTGCTAGTCTGAATGTGTTTATTAACACCAAGGCTATGCAGGACAGGGAGTACGCAGGCGGGGTAAACCGCGAGGCCAGCGCGCTTCTGACTGAGTACGAGGCGCGCGCGGATGCGGTTTTTGCCGGAGTCAAGACGCAGCTTGTGTAGCGGGCGGCGGGCAAAATCGCTAGTGCCAAAAACAATCGTTTTTTGACGTTGGTTCAGGCGGCTAAAAATGGGTTGTTTTTAGCCGAATATGTATAATGGGAGTCAAAAATGGGTATTCCTGGTGGCATACCGGTAATTTTAGCAGTCGATGATATGCCGATGAATTTGCGTGTTATCAAAGTGTATCTGGAAAAAGGGTTTGTCGTTATTCCAGTTAAATCCGCCGCGGAGGCTCTTGTTATTCTAAAAACAAAAAGTATTGATATTATTCTGCTGGATATTGAAATGCCGGGTATGTCCGGCTTCGAGTTTATCCAGGAGATGAAGAAGCTGCCCGCGCCAAAAAAAGATGTTCCGGTTATTTGTGTAACGGGGCTCGACCCGACGCCGGAGTTTATTACGCAGGTTATTAGTGCCGGTGCCAAGGATTTTATTACCAAGCCGTTTGAACCGGATGTACTGAAAACAAAAATCTGCAAAATTTTGAACATTAACGAGCACGTGCTTTAGGTGGTCTATGTATATTCTTTCGGGGAAAATGCCGGCTTTTTCGACGTTGTGGGAAAATCCGCTGTTTCTTTCGGCGTTGTCCAGTTTTCTGTTTGCCCAGATGATAAAGGCGGCCATCGCGCTGACTTCGGAGCGGAAGACGCGCCTTCGTGCGGCGTTTCATGCCTTGTTCTGGCGTACCGGCGGCATGCCGTCCAGCCACGCCGCGCTGGTTGCCGCGCTGTCGGCGCAAACGGCGATTTCCGAAGGCGTAAACTCCAACTTGTTTGTGGTTACGCTGTTTTTGGCGCTGATTGTCATGCGCGATGCTATGGGGGTGCGGCGTTCGACGGGTATTCAGGCAAAAACGCTGAACACGCTGGGGGGGAAGTTTGCCGAAAAAACCGGCGGCGAGTATCATCCGGTAAAAGAAGTGCAGGGGCATACGCCGCTGGAAGTTGTGGTTGGTAGTTTTTTGGGTATTATTATCGCCGCCGCCTACTCGTATTTGTAGCGGGGGGACAGCGGTATGCGGACGGGCGCGCTGGCATCGGCTGTGGTGTCGATTTTGTTTGCCGCGCTGGCGTTTTTGCTTTTTCCACGCGGCGCTGAACGCCGGGCGGCGGGTGGGCGCTCTTTTGTTACGGTCGCCTTTGACGAGGGTGTGGACGGGGCGGCGGTGCTGGATGCTTTCGCGCGGCATGGCATTCGCGGCGCTCTGGGTGAAGCCAACCAGGTTGTTTTTATCAACGATTTTTCCAGTTTAACGCCGGTGCGGCCTTCTGTGTTTGCCAGCCGTGTGCTGGAGTTCGACCCGCGCGACGACGGTTTTGCCCGCCGCATGCTGCGTTTTTTTGTATCCGATGGCGAAAGCCGTTTTTATATCCCGCTTTCTTTTGATGCCGCCGGTCTTGAGCGGCGGCTGCGGCTGGCGGCGGCGGATTTTGGCGGCTATTCTGTGCATTTCCCGGAGGCCGCCGCCGCTTCTGGCCGCGCGCCGGTGTCCGCGGTGCCGTTTTGGGCAGCCTGGCTTATAACGGTCTGCTTTTCCATTTTGTACATGCTGCGAAACAGGCTTGACGACCGGAAAGCGCCGGCCAGCGCGCGGACTTTGCCGCGTGTTTTCCCGCTTTTGGTGCTGGTTCCGCTGTACCGCGCGGGCTGGGCCGGCGCGCTGCTTACGGCGAGTCTGCTTTCGCTGCGGGTGTTTACTGCCTTTTTTACCAGCAATCTGATAATTCGTCTGTACCACCGGCGCAGGGCGCACACAGAGCGGGCGGCGCTCGTTTTGGGGGGGGCGCATCTTTTGGCGTTTATCATCCTGTGCGCCGGTACCGTGGGACTGCGTTTTGCGGCACCGGTGCTGGTTTTGTTTTTTGGCGCGGATACCGCCGCTGTTGTGTGCACCATGCTTGTTTTGAGCAACAAACCGCGCCTCAGGTTTCAGCCGGTGTCCCTGCGCTTGTGCGACGACCCTAAGTACCGCGTCCCGCCGTCCGCGCTCATTTTTCTGGCCTTCGCACTGCTGGGGTTTTGCCTGTCGCGCACCGCGCTGCCGGCGGGGGGGCTGCGTGCCGCGTCCATTCTGCCGCGCACCGCGGCGCACAGTCTTGACGGCCTTGATGAGGCGGCGTACCGCGAACATTACCGGTTCCAGCACACGTTCGCCTTCCGGCGGCTTGGCGCGGACGGCGGCGCGGAATCGGGCGGCGAGTACCTGCACTACACGCTGGGCGGCGATGGCTTTATCGCCGGCAGCGAGAGCCTGCCCGCCGTAACGGACGCGGGAGCGCCGCCGCCGTACTCGCTCAGCCCGCTGCTTGGCTGGCTGGACGGACGCGCGCTTTCGCCCATATCCCCCGCGCTGGCCCCCCGCGGCGGCGGCGTTTTTGCCCTGCTCCTTCCGCTGCCGTTCGCGGTATTTTACCTGCGTATGCGCCGCCGCCGCAAAAAAGGGTTCT
>JAITGR010000091.1 GCA_031280455.1 Spirochaetaceae bacterium | reverse complement strand
TACGACGTGTTCGAGCGGACGGGGTTTATAGAAAAAGTAAACGTCTCCATAAGTTTTGGCCAGGCGATCGACCAAAGTACGCTCCCTCATGAGCATAAGCGCCAGGCGCTCTCGGATGCGGCGCACCAGGCAATAGCGGAGATGCTGTCCTGCCAGCCGCTCCCGTAAGGCAGCGCTAATTGCGCCATACATGGCGAAACCACGGAAGGCACGGAAACCACGCGGAAAGAGACCGAAATTCCGTGTCCTTTCCGCGTTTTTCCGTGGTTTGTTTTACGCGGCACGCTTGCGCCATGTATGGCGCAATCAGCGTTACCCTATGTAATTGCTCATTTCATTACGCAATTACGGGGTAAGAAGCACTGAATAAATGCTCGTTGGCATTTAATCAGTGCTTCCCTAGAAGTTTGTACAACGGGGTCAGCCCGTAGAACATAAAAACGACATAGAAGAGGAGAAAAAAAGTGGAGACATTTTCAACAATTGCCGGCATCATCAATGACTGGCTTTGGGGACCCTGGTTATTGGTGCTGCTGTTTGGCACCCACCTGTTCATTACAATCAGAACCGGCTTTATCCAAAAAAAACTGGGGCTGGGCATTAAACTTTCGGTAACGAAAGATTCAGGCGGCGACGGCGACATATCCCAGTTTGGCGCCCTTACCACGGCGCTCGCTTCGACCATCGGCACCGGCAACATAATCGGCGTCGGCACCGCGATAGCTTCAGGCGGCCCGGGCGCGATTTTGTGGATGTGGCTTACCGGCGTTTTTGGCATAGCGACAAAGTACGCCGAATCGCTTATCGCGGTAAAATACCGCGTTAAAGACGAAAAAAACATGATGCTCGGCGGTGCCATGTTCGCGCTGGAACGCGGCCTTAAAATGAAGTGGCTTGGCGTGCTGTTCGCCGTCTTTGCCGCGCTGGCAGCCTTTGGCATAGGCGACGGCGTACAATCCAATGCCGTCGCAAAAGTAATCAACGAAAATATGAACATACCGCTGTGGGTGCCCGGCCTTGTTATGATGCTGCTTACGGGACTTGTGCTTATCGGCGGCATAAAATGGATAACAAACGTATGCATAGGGCTTGTACCCATTATGTCGCTTTTGTACCTAATCGGATGTATCGTAATTTTATGCATGCACTACCGCTATATAGGGCCGGCGGTCATAGAAATCATACAGCACGCGTTTAACCCGCGGGCGATAGGCGGCGGCCTTCTGGGACACGGCATGAAAGAGGCGGCGCGTTTCGGCATAGCACGGGGGCTGTTTTCCAACGAATCGGGCATGGGATCCGCCCCTATAGTCGCGTCGGCGGCGCAGACCAAAAACCCCGCACGTCAGGCGCTCGTATCAATGACCGGCACCTTCTGGGACACCGTTATAATCTGCCTTATGACCGGCCTCGTCGTCATAAGCTCGGCAATAGCCAATCCCGAGATGGACTACACAAACGGTGCGTCGCTGGTAAACACGGCGTTCGCGCAAATTCCAGTCTTCGGCAAAACGGTGCTCACCTTTGGCCTGGTAACCTTCGCCTTTTCAACCATACTCGGCTGGTCATACTACGGCGAAAAAAGCGCGGAGTACCTGCTCGGCCCCAAAGTGATAGTCCCCTACCGCGTCCTGTACACGCTCGTCGTGCTGGCCGGAAGCTGTGTGCCGCTGGGGCTTGTGTGGAACATTGCCGACTCGCTGAACGCGCTTATGGTGCTCCCCAACGTCGCCGCCGTACTGCTGTTAAGTCCGGTTATAGCAAAAGAAACAAAATACTGGATATACGAAAACCGCATCGAAGAAATCGATACGACGCCGGTCCCGTTCAGAACCGAAATTTAGACAACACTGATTTCGCCATACATGGCGGCGCCATACATGGCGAAACCACGGAAGGCACGGAAACTACGCGGAAAGAGACCGCAAGTCCGTGTCATTTCCGCGTTTTTCCGCAGTTTGTTTTACGCGACTTGTTCCGAAACCAACCGGGTTTTGGAACAAGTCTATGGGTTAAGAAGCCCGCCGGCGTCTAATGCGCGGCGGCGGAGGACAGGTAGGCGTTTAGTGCGGCGGCGAATTTGGTTTTAATGTCCGATTCCGCTGCCCGCAGCGCGCGCGCCGCCGCTTCGTTCCAGCCGACGTGCCCTTGCCGGCCTGACGCGGTAAAGGTTGTCAGCGTGCCGCCGGAGCGCGTGTCTTTTAAGGCTACGGTAATTTCGTAACGCGCGAAGGTATTTGGCTGGACGGGCAAGTCAACCTGGCTTAACTGACAGCGCGCCGCAAGCGTGTAGCGCGCCGGTGCCTCGCTTACGGTAAAGCCCGCCTCCGTAAGCACCGAGCTTAACGCGGCGTGTATCTTGTTGTCGCTGTCGCTTTGCACGGTAACGTACACCGGAATTGCCCGCGCTGCGACCCGCGCTTTAAGGCGGTATTCGTCCTCGCGCGGGAGCGTCTGCCTTGTACCGTTCAGCAGATACACCATGCGCGCGTACCGCTCGCCCTCGGCGGCGACTTTCGCCGCGGTGTACAGCCGCACCACATCCTCCATGGAAGGCTCGCCCTCGTGCGGCTCGACAAGCGCGGCAAGCTGCACAAAACTCATCAACAGCCGCGCGGTGTACATGTAGGCGCACCGCGTCTTGTTCATCACGGCGAGCGCGTAGTGGGTTCCTGTTTTTCCGTCCTCCCACACCGCGGCAATTTCCGCGCCGAGCAGTTGGTCAACATCGCTTGCAATGAACGTTTCGCTGGACAACGACTGCGCGGACGCGGCGTTGAGGCGGCCTTTCCGCAAGTCTTCGCTGTGCGATTCGGCAACACGGAGTTCGGTTTTGACCGACTGGCCAAAATAGCCGCTCAAATTGCCGAGCGCCGCCGCTTCCGCGCCGGCCCTGCTCTGTGCATGCCCGACATAGGCCAGGTAGTATTTTTTATTGTACGCTGCGTACGGGGCGTTTACCCAGTTGGGTCTGCCGTTCTTGCCCACCTTGATTTGGGGCGCAGGATCGCCGGTTTGCGCAAAAAGGTGCGCCGGCAGCGCGAGCAACAGACACAGCGGGACAACACGCGATACTTTTTTGTTCATATCTATTCTCCTTGTATAAACTGAGCTAAGGAAGCACTGATTAAATGCCAACGAGCATTTAATCAGTGCCTCTTACCCCGTAATTGCGTAATGAAATGAGCAATTACATAGGGTAACGCGGATTAGATTCGATTTAATCAGCGTTACC
>JAITGR010000140.1 GCA_031280455.1 Spirochaetaceae bacterium | reverse complement strand
CGGCAATCTTTTTGACAACACCTCGTTATTCATCGGGAAGTACATAGGCAGCGACATGTTCGCGCAAGTCATGCTCAACATGCGCTACGACGAAAACCGCGCCCAGTTTCAGGGACTCTCACTGGAGCCGGAATTCAACCTGGAATTCAACACCCCGCTTTTTGTTATACAATGGCAAATGCGCGTAAACAACCTGGAATACCTGTGGACACAGCCGGCGGCAATAAAAGACCTATGGATACCCAACAACGCAATATCAATCGTAAAACACTGGACGCTTCCGTAACCGGTCAAATTCAGGGCGCCTCGCGTCGGCACCGCTCTGGGCGCTTGCGGGTGCGGGCGCTTTGTGCTACCATGGGCTATTATACATGCGTAAGGAGACCTGCCATGCTTGTTCACCGTATTATGACCAAAAATCCTGTTTTTGTAGAGCCGGCGATGCCCGTCAGCGATGCCCGTGCGCTTATGGAAAAAGAAAAAATCGGCAGACTTCCGGTTATAGACACCCGCCGGCGCGCGCTCACCGGCATTATCACCAAAAAAGACATGCTCAAAGCCGGCCCCTCGCCGGCGACAAGCCTTGACATGTACGAAATCAGCTACCTCCTTTCAAAACTAACCGTGGACAAAGTAATGACCCGCAACGTCATAACAATCGCCGAAACCGAAGTCGTCGAAGAAGCGGCGCGCGTTATGACCGCCCACGACATTAGCTGCCTGCCAGTCATGCGCGGCGATTTACTCGTCGGCATAATCACCGGCACCGACCTTTTTCACGCCTTTGTGGATGCCTTTGGAGGCCGCCGCCAGGGAATTCGCGTAACATTCGTCATGGAAGACAAACCCGGTATGCTCGCAAAAGTCGCGGGTGCCATCAGCGAAAAAGGCGGCTGCATCGAAGCATTCATCACCCAGGAAGGCGACGAACTTACCCACAAACGCGGGACGCTCAAAATCACCGGCATAGACCAGCAAACCGTCGAAGCCATCGCCCGCGCCCTGCCGGTTACCATCGAAGACATCATTCATACCACCGCATGAATTCAGTTCCTTAGGCAATGCGCTCTGGGGTTTGCGCCCCCTGTTGAAATAAGATAGCGGAACGGGTATAGTATGCACAGTATTCACAAGTGAGGGCAAAATGAGGTTACGAGGCTTTTTAATTGGTGCCGCGATGGTTTTTTCACTGGCGCCGCTTTTTGCGCAGGAAATGTCGGTTGAAGATTCTTTTCTTCAGGAGTCGGTCGAGATTCAGATAATTCGGGAAACCGCGAGTTCTAACGACCGCGAGACAAAGTTGCAGGCGTTGGATTTTATCAAAAAACAACTGGATGCCGGTGTTAAAACGCAGGAAATTCGGGAGATTTTGCGCGATTTGGCGGGCGAGGGGACGTACCGGCAGGAACGGGTGGACGGCAGGCTGGCAAACCGGTATACCGATGTGCGTATACGCGCCGCGGAGTATTTGGGTTCGTTTCCCAAAGAACAGGCCGCGCCGATTTTGGGCGAGATTATCAGGAACGAAAAAGAGTCGTCGGTTATTACGGAAGCGATTTATTCGCTTGCCAAGACAAAAGCGTACGATGCCTTGAGTCAGCAGACGGTAGAAAAGTATTTTCGGGAATTTCACAACAGAAAAGCGCCCGATAACCGGCTGGCTGCCGCCGTGCTGAACTACTATGCGGGTATTCCGAATCCCAAGCCGGATTATGTCTGGCAGACGGTCCGCGATATTGCGAGCCGGAATTCTAACTATGCGTTGAATGTCAGAAATCTTGCGAACAATTTGCTGACAAAGATGATGAGCGGGCCGTCGAAGTAACTGAGTCTGCCGCCGTCCGGGACGCTGTTTGCATGGAACAAACCGATATTTTGATAATTGGCGCAGGGCCTGCCGGTTTGTGCGCGGCGCAGTATGGCGCGCGCGCCGGCCTCAGGACGCTGGCGCTGGAGGCGGTGCAGGCTGGCGGCCAGGCGCTCAACATTGAAGCGCTGGAAAACTACCCGGGCCGGCGGGTGGTTACGGCCGGCAGGGAGCTTGTCGCGGAGATGCGCGAGCAGGCGCTCGACTTTGGCGCGGTGCTGCTGGAAAAAGAGGCGGTCTCGCTCGCGCTCGAAACGGCGGGCGGACGCCGGTTTTGCGCGGCGCTTGCTGATGGCGGCGGGGTGCGCGCGAAGGCGGTTATTGTGTGCGCCGGCGCGAAGCCGCGCGAGTTGGGCGTTCCCGGCGAGCACGCGCTTGCCGGGGCGGGTGTTTCGTACTGCGCCGCCTGCGACGGGCCGTTTTTTAAGGGTAAAAAAATTATCGTGGCCGGCGGCGGGGATGCCGCCTGCGATGAGGCGCGGCAGTTGGCGCGTATATCGCCGCATATAACGCTTGTGCACCGGCGCGGTCAGCTGCGCGCGCAAAAAGCGGTCGCCGCGCGGGTGCTGGAACATCCGGCAATTACGGTGCGGCTGAACACGGCTATAAAAGAAATTCGCGGCGAGGGCAGGGTGCGCTCGGTGCTGCTGGAAAACACCGAAAACGGTCTGGTTACCGAAGAAGAGGCCGCCGCCGTGTTTGTGTTTGCCGGCTACACGCCGCGCAACGGCCTGGTAACCGGCGCGGCGCTGGCGGAAAAGCCGCGTCTGGACGCGGACGGTTTTGTGGTTACCGGTCAGGACATGGCAAGCTCGGTGGCCGGCCTTTTTTGCGCCGGCGACTTGCGCGCCTCGCCGTTCCGCCAGATTGTCGTCGCCGCCGCCGAGGGGGCGATTGCCGCGCACTCCGCGGCGGAATACATCGCCGCATTGTAAGCGGCGGGGCATCAAGTAGGAAAAAAGGGTGAAATACGTTAAACGAATTGTAGTGTTTGCAAGCCTGGCGCTTATCGCCACGGCGTTTGTCGCTATCGCGCTGCCGCTGGCCGCGCTGTACCTGTTTGGTCTGCGCCGCTTTGCGTCGAACGTGCTGTACGCTCTGGCGCGTTGGTGGGCAAACCGCATCATCCAGATGAGCGGCTCCGTGGTGCACCGCGCCGGAACGGAGCACATACCGCAGAGCGGGCCGGTGTGCTTTGTCAGCAACCATTCCGGCATTTTCGACATTGTGCTGTGTCTGTCGGCGATAGGCCGCCCTTTCGGGTTTATCGCCAAAAAAGAGCTCGCGCTCATTCCGTTTTTGAACCTGTGGATACTTCTTTTGGGCGGCCTGTTTATCGAACGGAATAACCCGCGCAAAGCGCTTAAAACCATATCGGACGCCGCCGGTCATGTCAAAAAAGGCGGCGCGATGATAATTTTTCCCGAAGGAACGCGGAGTAAGGGGCGCGGGCTTTTGCCGTTCAAGCCGGGGGCGATGAAGCTGGCGGTTGAATCCGGCGCGCCGATTGTGCCGGTTGCTATAAGCGGCAGTTACGACGTGTTCGAGCGGACGGGGTTTATAGAAAAAGTAAACGTCTCCATAAGTTTTGGCCAGGCGATCGACCAAAGTACGCTCCCTCATGAGCATAAGCGCCAGGCGCTCTCGGATGC
>JAITGR010000135.1 GCA_031280455.1 Spirochaetaceae bacterium | reverse complement strand
TGGGCGCGCTTTTTCGCCGCAAAGCCTCGCCAAACAACCAGTTTGGCTGCGTTTTGCGGCTTCAAATCGCATCCCAAATACTTGCAATCTTGCCTGCCCCTAGATTTTGAACAGGCTCTTACGCACCGCGCAAGGGATTGCAGCGGAAATACTTTTTGCCGCAGGCAAAAAGATTGGATCGGAAACCCCGGTCTGCGGCGCAAAAATCCGCATCCTTGCGGATTTTTGCGCTGGCGTTTTGCTTCGCAAACCTTCCCAAGGCGCGGAGCGCCTTGCTTTTTTGGGCCGCCATCCCTGGCGGGGGCAGATGCGCCCCAATTTTACAAATCTACCCTTTTATGTCTATCATGGTGGGGGCGGCCGGGTTGTAGGCGGAGCGGCGTTTTTTGAACGGGTTTGCGCGGAGTTCTTTTATTTCGTCCCGAATGAGTACCATGCGTTCCTGGAGTAGTGTTTTGTTCCGTTCCCAGCGGCTTTTTGCTTCGCCGCGCAGGTGTTCAATGACGGTTTTTATTTCTGGTACTTCCGGCGCTTCTTTGTTTTTCCAGGCGAATTCGTACATGACTTGCATCGGCTCTATCACTTTTTGAATGGCCAGGATGTCGCCGACTATTTTTTCTTCCAGGTCAACGTGGCGCGATAGTTCGTCGGTCGTGCCGGTTTCGATGATGGTTTTTTGGGTGTCCAGTGTGTCCAGGTAGACGCGAAACCGGTCTCGCTGGGCGGTGAGTAGTTGGCGGAACCGTTTTAGAATGGCGATGCGTTCTTCGGTTTCCGCCTGGGTTAGTGCTTCCATGGGCTATCCGGCCAGGCTGACACCGGCAAATCCGTCGCGGCTGCCGGCGGCGGCGGTTTTGGCAACGGCTTCGTACCAGGCGGAGCGCAAATCCGCCAGCATACCGCGGACGGTCGCGAGGCGTTTGGCATCCTGTGATATGCTCGATTCCAGCAGTTCGTGGTTGAACCATGTGTACAGCGAAAACAGGTTTGCCGCGATCTCGCCGCCGGCTTCCATGTCGAGTGATACCATGAGTTCGGTAACGATTTCCTGGGTTTTGAGTATTGCCTTGCCGGTTTTTTCGATTTTTGAAGGGTCTTTTTTCTCGCTTGCTTGTCCTTGCAGTAGTTCTACCGCGGTGTCAAGTTGTTTAATGGCGGCATCGTACAGCATTATGATAAGCTGTCCCTGCCCTGCTGTTTTAATTCGGGTCTCTCTGTACGCCGAAAGCGCGTTTTTGTAGGCCAAAATGCTCTCCTAAAAATTAGTTTGTACCGGCTGCGGGGTGTTCCGCGCGGCCTTGTACGGAAAAGTCACTTTTTTGAGCGCCTTTCCTACTCTCAATTATCGGTATAACAAGCGCATTATTTGATATTTTTGATGGTATCGTATTTGGCGTTCGTTGTATAGTGTGTCTTTGAACGCCGATACTCGTAGTGTGGATGTTCTTTCCGGTATTGCCGTTGTTGCTTTTATTGGCGCGCTGATTTTGGTGTTTTTGTACTACGCTTTTTTTAGGCGTCAGCCGGCTTCGTCTGACGGGGCTGCTCCGCTGCCGCCGGCTTCGTATGTATACACGCCCCAGGATGGTACGCGGGGCGAGGCGCGGACCTGTCCTGTGTGTGCCGCCCGTTTTGAGCTTGGCGAAAATGTCCGGTCGGTCGTGTTTCCGGCGACTGGCAGGCACGACCGTTTGCTGCACATGCTGGGGTGTAAGTTCTGTCTGAAAGGGGGGCGGGTGCGTAAGTGTCCTGTGTGCGACGCGGAGCTTACGGTTGACGAATACTTAATAGCCCGTATTTTTGAGCGTCCGGGTAAATCGCATGTGCATGTACAGGGGTGTGTTCACTGTCTCAACCCCAAAGGGAAAGGGGGCCAATCCGCATAGCGGATTGGCCATGGCCAAAGTGCGGATCACTTTGGGTCTAATAACCGTAAAAAGACTGCTCTTTACCAGTAATGTCATTATTGCCATCGTCATTCGCGTCTATCCAGGGACACGGCAATCCAAAGACATCCAGCCCGTCAGCAACCGACTGCCCATTGAACACACCGCCATTGGTATACCCATCTGTGTGGGTTCCGTTTCTGTTGTACCCGTAAATGTTCTTGCCGTTGCTGTTAAAACCGTCCTTCCCAAAACCCAGCGTATCGTGAAAGCCGTCGTTGTTGGTATCGACCCATGGGCATGGCCGCCCCTGGGCAGCCGCTACCGGCGGTTCGTTTTCTGCCTGGCCGTGGTCTTTGGGCACCGGCACATCGGAAAGATCGCTGCCTTTTACCGACCAGTCGCCGGTTGTCACCGTCGCGGTTTGCTTGTAATACTGCGGCGAACTCCACGAAAAACCGGGCGGCAGCATGGTGCAGTTCTGCCTAAGATCACTCATCTCCTCGTACATGTAGTATTCCGCCCCTGTCAGGTAGCCGCCATATACGCCGTATTTGTCGTACCCATCGCGGTTAAGGTTGGGTGGGTCTTTGTGGTACCCCTGTTTGTCGTACCCGTATTTGTCATACCCGTCCGCGCCGTACGTTAAGTACGAAATCGGCTTAAAAAGCCCCTGCGTTACCGGAATAACGCCGCACAACCACCTGAGCAGGGGGTAGGGGTACGCTCCGTAGTGCTGTTGTTGATCGGTTTGCAGACTTGTCAGCTCCGCCATATCGTACACAACATCAATATCCTTACCCATTATCCATACCGAATCAAAATCCCAATCAGCATTTATGTAGTTGAGCGTGTTGAGGAATACACCGGCGTCCGTAACCGTGGTGCCGTCTAAAACCGTCGGCGGGTCGGGAATGACAACGTCCTTTTTATCCTCGTTTGCGACATACTCCGCCTTTACCCCCCCCCAGACAGTATTATTTACCGCCTGACTGCTGCTGGAGGCTTTATTTATCACTTTGTCCGCGGAGAAGCTTCTGTTAAGAACAACAATTCGCTTTGCGTAAATAATTTCGTTGGCGCCCGACCCCGACTTATAATTCGTTATAAGGCTTGGCGTCATAACGGAATTGCCGTAAACGCTCAAATAAGAGTCGTTCGTCTCCGATTTTGCGCCGACAATACCGCCTGCGGCGCGGAAAAAATTAGCGCCGGCACCGGTCTCATGCAAGATACCGCCGGTGATTTCAATATCAAAGTGCGCATAGTTGTTGTACACCGCCGATGGGGTGTTCGCGTTGCCCGGCCCTTTCGCAAAAAGCCCCACAATCCCCCCCCCGAATTTGGGGTAGTTTTTTGCCGCCTGCGAGGCGTCCAGCGGCGCGACACCGGTTAGCAGCGCCCGCCCTATGCTGTAGTTGTTTCTGATAATAACGCGGCCTTCGGCGTTAATGGTGCCGGCAATACCCCCCACAACAAGACGTGGTGTGTGCGACGCATCACGGGATGCCTTGTCAAATCCGGTATCACCCTCAACCCGCACGTTGACGGCACATTCTTCGATATGAGTCAGGGCACCGGCGGAGGTGGCAACATTCGCCACAATACCGCCGAACGAAACAATGCGGTCGTTGCCCCCACTGCCAATGCCTACGGCTATACTTTTGTCTTTATCCATGCTTACGGCGACACGCCGGATAACCGTCGTGCCGGTGCCGATAATCTCCCCGACAACAGGACTCGCGTAAAACTCGCTGGTACTCGGCTTTAGCGCGGACGCTCCCGACGTATTCGCCAGAGTAATCCGCAGGTTTTCGATGCGCGTACCACCCTCACGAGTACTCCCCTGCACCTTGGCGAACAAGCCCGCGTACTGGTCGCTAGTTTTCATTCTGAGGTTTTTGAGGGTGTAACCACCGCCGTTAAACCACCCCTGAAAAGCCGACGTGCTCCCTGCCATATTCGCCCAGTCGCCGCTTAACAAAATGTTTTTCTTCATAATATGAATGGTGGTGGCGCCGTTGGTATCAATCTGGCCGAAATTCGCGGCGCCTTCAATAAATCTTATTGCTGTGTAACCCCATGAGCCGTATATGGTGTCGGTGAACGGCACAAATTCTTCGGCGGCGGCGAACGGCAGAAATTCCACGTCGTCCGGACTCGCCGGCGGGGCGAGTGTTTTTTTCATCCAAACAGTGTCGGAATTAATGCCGCCGCTGGTAAAGCCATAAGTACCTATAATAATGCGGCCTTTTTCCACACTCGCGTTCCTGGAATCGCCCCCCACGGTAAGTTTTACCGTAATCTGTATGCCGCCTTCTTCGGTCGGGTAAAACAGCGGCTCCTCCGGCTCAATATCAAGACCAGGCAAGGGCTCGGGATCGGGCTCAGTCCCAGGCGCCTTCCTGGCAACCGGCGTATCGCAGGCAATAAATGTCCCTAAAAAAAGAACACCGGCAAATAAGAATAGTAAAGTTGTTTTTTTCATACACAGACTCCTTGGTATCACTAATATACCGTTTTTTCCAAATAAAGAAAAGTGAGCTTGTTCCAAAAACTGAAGTTTTGGAACGGTCCCAAGTGTTTATTAGAAGCACTGATTGCGCCACTAACCACTACCCGCTATTCGTGGTAAAATATACTCATGGACTATCCGGTTTATACGAATACGGCGAAGTGCCGCGCCTGCTACAAGTGCCTGTCCCGCTGTCCGGTTAAAGCGATACGCGTGGAGGGCGGGATGCCGAACATTACCGCCAAGATGTGCGTGTTCTGCGGGAAGTGCGTTACCAGCTGCGCGGCGCAGGCGAAGTGTGCGCGCGGCGACCTCGACCAGGCACGCCGCCTCTTTCAGCCCGGCGTAAAGGTGTTCGCCTCGCTCGCGCCATCGTTCCCCGCCGAGTTCTGCGAGTGCAGCCCCGCGCAGCTTATCGCCGCGCTCAAACGCCTCGGCTTTTACGGCGTCTCGGAGACGGCCCTGGGCGCGGACTTTGTTTCCGCCGCCATCGCCTGCGACCTCCAGGCCGGCGCGGGCAAAAAAGACTGCCAGAAACTCTTTCTTTCGTCGGCCTGCCCCGCGGTCGTGCTGTACATCAAGCGCTATGCGCCGGCCTTCGTCCCCTACCTCGAAGACCGCGCCTCGCCGCTGCTCGCCCACGCGACCTTCCTGCGCCACCACTACGGCAAGAAAACCGCCGTCGTGTTCATAGGCCCCTGCATCGCCAAAAAGCGCGAGGCCGACCAGTTCAAAGAAATTAACAGCGCGCTCACCTTTGACGAACTGAAGCGCTGGTTCGCCGAAGCGGGCATCGAGCCTGAAAAAATACCGGAGTCTGAGTGCGCTGGCGCGGACTTTGTACCACGCCGCGCCGCAGGCGGCAGCTTCTTTCCGGTGGACGGCGGGATGCTCATCGCGCTGCGCAAATACCACGGCTTTTCCAAAACGTCCAACATGGTCATTTCGGGCCTGGACACCATCGCCGAAGTGCTTAACCGCGACACCTTCGCCTACAGCACCCTCGAAGCGCCGCTGTTCCTGGAGCTGCTCGCCTGTCAGGGGGGCTGCGTGAACGGCCCGTGCATCACGCGGGACGCTTCGGCGATAAACCGGCGCGCGCGGCTCCTTTCCTACGCCGAATCGGCGGACAACGTGCTGGACGCAGAGACCGCCGCCAGTGATATTCCGCTTACCGGAACGCTCGTTGCTGTCGAGATGCCCAAAAGTAAGAGTTCGCCCTCCGAGTTGCGCGCGGCGCTTGCCCAGCTCGGCAAGTTCGGCAAAGAGGACGAGCTTAACTGCTCGGCCTGCGGGTACGAAAGCTGCCGCGCCTTCGCCGAGGCGCTGCTGGACGCTCGCGTGGAAAAGACGCTGTGCGCGAGCTACACGCGCTCCCTCGTGCAGCGCAAGGCCAACGCGCTCATCAAGGCGATGCCCAGCGGCATTGTGATTGCGGACAAGCACTGCCACATCATCGAGTGCAACCGGAAGTTCGCCGTCCTCTTGGGCAGCGAGATTGAGGAACTCTACGAAATCTCGCCCAGCATGACCGGCTTCGACCTCTTTAAGATGGCGGGACTGGGGCAATACTTTAAGGAAGCGTTTGCGATGAACGCGGAGGACGGCGTGGACTTTGAGTTCCGGCACGACGGCAGAATCTTCCACCTGAACATCTTCGAGATTGAGCGCGGCGAGACGCTTGCCGGCGTGCTGGAAGACATCACCAAACCGCAGACGCGGCGCGACAACACGGTGGCGCGGGCGAAAAAGATTATCGACAAGAACGTTAAGTCCGTGCAGAAAATCGCATTCCTGCTCGGCGAAAACGCCGCCGAGACCGAGGCTATCCTCAACTCGATTATCGAATCCTACACCGCGGGGAAACCAAAGAAATGACCGCCGCTCCCCCGCGCCCCGCAGGCAGCATGTTTATTGAAGTGGATTCATTCCCGCGCACGAAATACGGCCCGATCGCCGCGGGGGACGTGTTCCTCGCGCAGAAGTGCGGCGCGGGCAACCGGATTATCGCCGCGCTCTCCGACGGGCTGGGCAGCGGCATCAAGGCCAACGTGCTCGCCTCGCTTACCGCGACGATGATTTCCAAGTTTGTGCTGATGGACATAGCGCCCGAGCGCGCCGCCGAGATTATCGTCAACAGTCTGCCGGTGTGCAGCAAGCGCGGGCTTGCGTACGCAACGTTCACGCTGGTGGAGGCGCGAAAGGACATGGCGGCGCGGATTATCGAGTATGAAAGCCCGCCGGCCATTGTGCTGCGGGGGTCTGAACTTGTGGAGCTTGAAAAAGAGCGGATGCCGATTGAGCGCAAGAACAAAAATACCGGCCCCGAAAACGAGACGCTGTTCCTTTCGAAGCTGCAGGCGGCGCCCGGCGACAGGATTGTGTTTTTCTCCGACGGGGTTACGCAGGCCGGCCTCGGCGGGAACGCTTTTCCGGCGGGCTGGGGGCTGGAGAACGTGCGCGCCCACGTGCGCCGCGCGGTCGAATCGGAGCCGCATATCAGCGCGGGCGCACTCGCGCACTCCGTTGTGCAGACGGCGGTAACGATTAACGACGGCCACCCCAAAGATGACATTTCCTGCGCGGTCATGTACTTCAGAAAGCCGCGCAACCTGCTGGTTATGACAGGCCCGCCGTTCCGTCCCGAAAGCGACCGTGAGTATGCGCGGCTTTTTGCCGAGTTTCCCGGCAAAAAGATAATCTCCGGCGGCACCAGCGCCCAGATTATCGCGCGCGAGCTTGGCAAAGCGCTCTACCAGGGCCGCCCGCCCGCCGCCGGCTTTCCCGCCGAATCACAGATGGACGGCGCCGACCTCGTTTGTGAAGGCATCCTCACGCTCGCCGCCGCCGCCGAGGAGCTTGCGTGCGCCGAACACTCGCATTCACCCGGAAGCGGCCCCGCCGCCTGCCTTACCAGCCTATTCCTCGACAGCGACAGCATCACGTTTGTCGTCGGCACCAAAATCAACGAAGCGCACCAGGACCCCACAATGCCCGCCGAGCTTGAAATCCGGCGCAACGTGGTAAAGCGCATCAAAACCATCCTCGAAGAGAAATACATGAAAGCCGTCCGTGTGCAGTATTTGTAAAGGCCCGCAGGGACAGGGCAGCAGCATTCTTGACCAAAAACCGCCAGTTTGCTACAGTACCAACGTGCTGGGTTGCCCACCGGTAAGCCAGCGTACGGCGGCGTAGCTCAACTGGCAGAGCAAACGGCTCATATCCGTTATGTCATAGGTTCAACCCCTATCGCCGCTAAAACAAAAAAAGCCTTGAAACAGCCCTGTTAGGGCGTTTTAGGCGGAACTACCCGAAAAAAGGGCGTTCTAAACCATAGTGTAAAAACGGAATGGCAGATAAAACGGCACATATCCGTTTTCCATGTCGTTTACCGGAGGTTTAGAATGGGCGCAGGACACCCTTTTTCGGTATTTAAGCGGGCGGGGCGGCCTTGCTATGTGGTTCGGTTTAAGAATGAGGCGGGGGAATACCTGCCCGCCCTAAGCACAAAGCAAAAGACGGAAGCGGCGGCAATAGAGACCGCCTCCCATTCGATACCGGCTTTCTCAAGCCCCCGCAAAAGAAACTGACGGAATCCCATGACGCTTTTTATTACCCCGAATACCGGCTCTACGGTCTCTTTGCGCTTTTTATATACCGCGCGCCCCCGTTTCGTTTTCAATTTCCAGGCCATCCGTTCCTTCGCTCCTAATCCTTCCGGTATTTGTCCCGCCACGCCGCCGCCCGCTTCAAGGTCTTGTACGCTCATGTGGTGCCCGGTTCTTTCTACCGCGCAGAATACTTCCGGCCCCCGCCGTTTGCCCGTTTCATCAACACGCTCGACC
>JAITGR010000192.1 GCA_031280455.1 Spirochaetaceae bacterium | reverse complement strand
AGGATTGGGGGTGGCAAAGAACAGTTGGACGGCTACTACAGTTACCGGCGCAACGGCAATATCGGTAGGAGCGTATGGCGGTGGAATTGCGATTGCTGGCGGTAGCCTGTATGGAACCGGCATGGCCCCCCTTGGAGTGCCGGATGGGACTGACACAGCCGGCTGGGTAGATTTGGGGTACACATCGCAGTATGCCGCCGCGGGTTCAACCGTATCGTTTTATATAAAAGACGGCAAACTCTACACCGCAGGCGCGTGGGACAGGAGTCATTTGGGACGCCTCGGAGCCGCGCCCTGGCATACTTTCCAAGTGTGCTCTGGTGAGGGCAGTTCGAATGTCGTCGCGGCATCGGTGAGCAAAGATAAATTGTTCATCCTAAAGAATAACGGCAAAGTCTACGAAACCTACAAAGCTGGCGACAATGTCCAATGGCGGGAAGCGTCCTACCAGTAACGGCGGGGGCGTGGCGGGGGCGGGGCCCCCGCAGAGGGGGTAGCGGAAGACCCGCACCCGGGGCGGGAGCGGGGGGGGGTCTTCCCCCTCCTCCCTGAAAACTGACAGCCGAAATTCTTGACGCGCGCGGGTAATTCCGCTATATTGAAGGCGGAGAGTATGGCGATGTTTTTTACCGGGCGGCGGGTGCTTTTGACGGCGGGGGCTTTTTTTCTGATGGCCGCGCTTGGGGCATGTATCAAGCCGCTTGGTTCCGCTCCGCCTGACGACGATGAAAAGGGCGATACCACGTTCATTCTCGATACGCGGCTGGAAACGCTGGCCGTTTTTTATAATGATTCCGATGTTGATATGAGCGGTTTTTTGCCGCAGGCGCAAAAGAGTACGTACACGTTTACGGTCGAGGACGGGCACGAGAGTCTGCGGGTGCGGGCCAAGCCTGCCGCGCGGGGGGCGCTGGTAAAGGTGCGCTGGCGGCAGGGGGCGCAGTTCTACGCTATGGAGCCGGAGGCTGAAGAGGCGGCTATTGACAACATTCCGCTGCCGGCTGTCTGGGGGGAGACGCTTATTGATGTGGAGGTGCGGCATGGCGCGCGGGTTTCTGTGTATGCGGTCATTGTGCGGGCGTATGTTCCTACCTTAAAGCGGCTTACTATAGCGGCTGCCGGTGTGTCCAGCGGCAACAATTTGGTGAAGGAGTTTCATCCGGCGCTTATGGAGTATGTTGTCCAGCCGCCTGTGCCCGGACAATCGCTGACTGTCGATGCCGAGCCGTCCGACTTGTCCGCAGCGGCTGACTACGAAACGAGCGCGCGCGCTCCGGCGGCGGGTGAGGCCGCGGTGGTTGTGCTGGTTACGGTAACGCGAAAGGGGCTTTCGAGTGTGTACCGCGTTACGCTTTTGCCGCCGCAAAACGATTCCGCCGCGGATAAAACGCTGGCAGCGCTGGAGCTGACGTACGGTACGCGCGAGTATGCGGTTATTGGCGGCGCGTTTAGTCCGTACGCGGCACATTATTCGTACCAGGTGCCGGAGGGTGAGACGAAGGTTCGTGTGCGTACGGTTATTCCCGCTTCCACGCTGGCGAGCGCGGCTATCACGTACGCGGACGGCAGCGCCTACCCGCTTCCTTCCGCGCAGAATAATTTTAACCGCGATGTGTTTATCGCGCTGCCGGAAAGCGGAGCGGCGTGCACGGTTCAAATAAAGGTTACGGCGGAAAACGGCTCGCACCAGTCGTACTTTGTTGTGTTTACTGCCAGCGACCAAACGGCTGTCTGGCAGGGGTCGGCGAGTATGAGCGATGCGCTTGCGGGTCTGTACACCATTATCGGTGTGGAAGCGCGTACGCGGGATAATCTGACCTTTAGTTCTCCTGTTGCCGGGGATGGTGCCTGGTCTATGGCTATTCCAAAAACCAGCGCGAATGACGAGCTGCCGCCGGTCGCGTTCAACATGATTCTGCGGCATAAAAGTAACGGCAAAACATACCGGAATTCGTTTTCTGGCGCGGGGGCGCGGCCAGAGCTGGATGTGCCGCTGTACACGGGCGGAGAGAATGTCAATATCGCGGGTGAAATTCGGGACGCTATGGATATGCTGGCGATGAATGCCAGCGAGAATTACTATCTTGCCGAGGACATTGACTTGAGTGATACCGGCGGCGATTGGGAGGGGCCGCTTAATTTTAAGGGGACGTTTGACGGTAACGGGCACTGGGTTCGCGCTCTTAAACTGGTAAAAACAAGCGGCAACACGGGGTTGTTCAGGAGTCTTGCGGCGGGCGCGGTTATTAAAAATTTGCATATTGAAATTGCGTCAAAGGAGGGCGGCGTTGGGGTGAACGGGGGGGATGCCCGCTTTGGCGCGCTTGTCGCGGTGATTTCCGAAACCGGCACGTACACGATACGCAATGTGCATGTGCGCGGTAGTCTTGTGTATACGCCGTTTGTCACCAACAACAACGCGCTTATTGTGGGGGGGCTTATTGGTGAAATTGCGGAACACGCTGCCAAAGTGCCTGTGGTCTTTATTGAAAACTGTTCTGCCGCCGTGTCGATTACGGGCGATCTGGGAGAAAATACCGGCAGCGCGCCGATAAATGTAGGGGGGCTTGCCGGAAGGATAGCCGCGTATGCCGCCGGTAACGAGACGCTTATAAAAAACTGCTATACTGCCGGCGTCATTCATCTTACGGCGGGGCAGGGGCGGCAGTTGGTTGTTGGCGGGCTGGCGGGATCGATTTCTATGGCTGACGGTACGGTTAAGCCGCTGGCCGCGCAGATTATAAACTGCTATTCGTCGATGGAGCTGCGCGCGCTTAAAACGAGCGGGGGTGAAGAGGCCTTGTATGTCGCGGCGGGGGGGCTTGTGGGCTACTTTAACACGAGCAGCGCGATGGCGAAAATCACCCGTTCTGTGGCGCTTAATCCGGTTGTGCAGGCCGAAAGTTCCGCGAATGTGTACGCCGGCCGTATTTTAAGCGACCGGACGGCCTCCTCGCATCCGCCGCTCGCCAGCAACCACGCCCTGGACAGTATGCTGCTGGGCGAAGCCCCGCTTGCCGGCGGCGGCCTTTCAAACCACTTTAACGGCGCGAATGTGGGCACCGCCCGCCTACAGTCGGTGCCGTTCTGGACGGGCATGGGGCTTAATGAGCTAGGCTGGGATGCCGCCGTCTGGAATTTTAGCGGCGTAAGCACCGGCAGCTACCCCACGCTGTAGTTGCGCTCAACCGGCAACCACTTAAATAGAGTAATCGTTCCAGAAACTATCCTGGGAAAGCCCCCTGCGGCTGGCGGCGGCTGTGCCGTTTTCGCGGAATTGGAGATCGGGGTTTTTGATGCTTACTTTTGTGTGGCGCGGTACCGATTGGGTGATGAATACGTTACTGCCGATGACAGCCCCTTCGCCGATGACCGTCCCCCCCCCCAGAATAGAAGCGCCCGCGTAAATAGTAACGTTGTCTTCGATTGTAGGGTGGCGTTTTGTGCTTTTGAGCGACTGCCCGCCTTTGGTCGAAAGTCCGCCCAGTGTTACGCCTTGATAGATTTTTACGGCAGTACCGATGAGCGTTGTTTCGCCAATGACAATGCCGGTGCCGTGGTCGATAAAAAAAGAGCTGCCGATACAAGCGCCCGGGTGAATGTCGATGCCGGTGATGCTGTGCGCGCGCTCGGTCATGATACGCGGGATAAGCGGCACGTCCAGCGCGTAAAGTTCATGCGCCAGCCGGAAAACCATAATGGCGAAAATGCCCGGGTACGATGAAATTATCTCGTCTTTGCTGAAAGCCGCGGGGTCGCCGTCGAAAGTCGCATCGACATCCGTAAGCAAGAGCGCGCGGATTGCGGGGAGTTTCGCCAGAAAATTGACGACAAGCTCGCCGGCTTCCGGCTGCCCGTGCGGGTGCGCGGGATCCTGCGCACCCGCGAGGACACGGTGGCGCAGCGCGCGTTCAACCTGCATGGTCAGGTTGTATTCTATGTCTTCCAGCAATTCGCCAACGTGGTACTCGACAAACCCCGCGCTCATGTTCTTTTTGCCGAAGTATCCCGGAAAAATAATTTCGCGCAGTTTTTCGATGCACTCGTGTATAACTGAACGGTTAATCTGATAGCCGGTTACCGCCGCGCCCACGGGTGTATACGATTGCACGATAGATTCGACAATGTGCCTGCGCCTGGAATCCTGCACGTTTTCCATGGCACAAGCCTAGCAATTTCTGGTATTCTGCACAAGGGCAGGGCGTATGCCGCCACTATTCCCGGACGACGAACCCTTCGCTTATGGGGAGCGAAAGCTGCCCCAGGCGGAATAGCGCGTTGTCCGCGTCCGCGCGGGAAAGGTAGGGGCCGACTTTGACGCGGTAGTACATGGATCCGTTTATTTCTTTGGCAAAAATCTCCAGGTTGCCAAAGCCTTTTGCCAGGACCGGCGCCGCCGCCCGCTGGGCGCGTATCAGTTCAATGTACGACCCAAGCTGCACCCAAAAGCCTTTTTCTGGCGCACTGTAGCGCGGCGCTTTTGCCGGCCCGTGCGGGGAGCCGCCGTCGTGGGGCGGCACGTACACGTTGACGGTACTCTGGCCGCCCGCGCCGCCGTCCGCCGGTTTTACCGTAACACTCACCGCCGGATTTCCGCTCACGGCGGCGGATGATGGCGGCGGCAGTATGACCGGCGGGGTGGGCGCGGGGAGGAACACGCCGTCCTTCTGCGGAAGAACAGGCCGGGGGGCGGGGATAATTTTTACCGGCGCGGGGGACGGCGGTATCACCGCCACCACACGCGCCGGCGGCTGCGGCGCGGGCGCGGGAGGGAAGCTGTTGGTCGTTATCTGTATGTTGTTCTCGACCAGCGGCCCCCCCGTCTGCCCCACCTGCGGCGGGGATGGCGGAGCAACTGGCGCTGGGGCGGGCGCAGACCTTTCCTTCTCCCCGCCTTCTGGCTCGTATATGCCGGAATCCCGCGTCCGCGCCGGTTTTTCTTTCGCCGCCGCCCTGCCGCCCTGCGTGATGTCGTGCCGGGGAGCGCCGCGCCCACCGGAAGCGCCGCTCCCGCCGGAAGCGCCGCTGCCGCTGGGCGCGCTGTTTTTTGAAGCAATGCCCCCAAGCGGCTTGAGTTGTATGCCGCTGGCGGCGCTCTCGTAGAGTTTGTCGATAAATGACTGCACCGCCCCGCGTATGCTGTTGATTTCTTCCTGACTCAGTGCGGGGTTGTAGTCCAAAACCAGATAAATAATCGACGACTTTCTGCCGCGCACTACCTCCATGGATTTTTCGGAGTTAAAGTCGTGGATAGAAACCCAGTTTGTTCCCAGGTTCTGCACATCGGGCGGAAGCTGCCACTGGCGAAGGTTTTTTTCGTAAAAATCGTCGTTTAGCCG
>JAITGR010000165.1 GCA_031280455.1 Spirochaetaceae bacterium | reverse complement strand
TTCCCGCGCGGGCGTATTGTGGTATAGTTTTCCCGTGAGTCAGGCTGAAAAAATCTGGTACAGTGTTAAAATGCGCGCCGCCGCGGCGTCCCGCCATATTTCCGGCGCGGAAGGCATTGTTCACGGCGAGACGGCGCTGGCAGCCCACACGGAAAACTTGCTTGCCCGCGCGCTTTCACATACGCGCGGGGGCGCGGACGAAATCAATCTGAAAATCGAGCGGATTTCGCCGGACGACATTGCGTATGTGCCGGCGCTGCCTGTGTGTACGCGAACCGCGGCTTCGGTGGATGCGGCGCGGGACGTGCTCGCCGCGCTGCTGGAACAGCTTGCCATACCGCGCGCGCGGGAAGTGCTCGCCCAATTGGCCGGAACGTATGGAATGCGCGGCGCTATGGTGCTGGACGCGGATACGCTGGAACGGCTGGAGCCGGACGGCGAACGGGGAGTGCGGGTAAGCGTCATGGACGCGCAGGAACGAGCCGCCGTCCGCCGCGCGGAAAAAAATCATTTTGAGGAGGCGCTGATACTGGCTACGAAAGCGGCGCACGCGCCGGGTATTGTCGCGGAAATTTGCGTTTCCGATGACCCTGAATATCAAACCGGCTATATCGCCTCGAAAGCGTTGGGCTATGTCCGCGTATTCCCCGTAAAGGATCAGGGCGATGAACGCGGCGGGCGTATTCTGCTGTACCGCGGCGCGCGCGCGCTGCTTCCGGTGTGCCTTGACTACCTGCAAAAAAAGCCGGTGCTGGTTACCGGCCTTCCTGCCGCGCCACCGCCAGCGAATCTGACGGCCCCGCCCGCCGTACCGGCGGCAGACCCGTGGGACCGATTGCGCGCCGCGCTGGCCGATAAAAAAGAGCGCGGGCTGTACCGCGTCGTGCCGCGTATGGAAAGCGTGGCGGGGCCTGTCGTCCGCTTTCAGGGGCGCCGGCTCGTCATGCTGGCGTCCAACAACTACCTTGATTTGGCCGGCGACAGACGACTTGCCCGCAGCGCCCGCAAAGCCGCGCGCGCCTACGGCAGCGGTTCCGGCGGCTCACGGCTGACAACGGGGACAACGCCGCCGCACCTGGCGCTGGAGCGCGCGCTCGCCGCATGGAAGGGGACGGAAGCGGCACTGCTGTTCAACACAGGCTATATGGCAAATGTGGGCGTTATTTCCGCGCTGTGTTCAAAAGACAGCGTTATTTTCAGCGACGAAAAAAACCACGCCAGCATAATCGACGGCTGCCGTTTAAGCGGCGCGCGCGTCCTCGTCTACCGGCACATCGACATGGCCGACCTGGAAGCGAAGGTGCGCGCCGCCGCGCCGTGCGCGGGACTTATTGTAAGCGATTCGGTTTTCAGTATGGAAGGCGACATCGCGCCGCTGCCCGCCATCGCCGCCATTTCCGCGCGGTTCGGCCTTTTTTCGATGATTGACGAAGCGCACGCAAGCGGCGTACTTGGGGAAACCGGACGCGGCCTTACCGAACTGTGCGGCGTGCGTCCAGACATCGTTACCGGCACATGCAGTAAGGCTTTGGGCAGCGAAGGCGGCTTTGTCTGCGGCAGCGCCCTGCTCATCGACTACCTGGTCAACCACGCACGGCCGTTTATTTTTTCGACCGCTCTGAGCGCGAGCACCGCCGCCGCGAGTGCGCGCGCTCTCGCAATCGTGCAAACCGAAACCTGGCGTGTCGGTAGGCTGCGGGAAAACGCGCGCTTTTTTTGCGCGTGCCTGCGCCAGCACGGTGTTGCCGCGGATACGCCCAGCGCGATTGTTCCGGTCGTAATCGGCGGTGAACAACAGGCGCTGGCCGCTTCGCGCGCGCTGCTGGACGCGGGTTTCTACGTGCCGGCAATACGTTACCCGACCGTCCCCAAAGACCAGGCGATGCTGCGCGCCGTTGTCTGCAGCGGCCATACCGAAAAACAGCTTGCCGCCGCCGCACGCGCTATCGCCAGTTTTACTGGCGCTGCCAGTTTTACTGGCGATAGGGGAGGGGTATGAAGGGCATTTTTATAAGTGCCACCGGCACGGATATTGGCAAAACGTACATCAGCGCGCTCGTGCTTAAACAGCTGCGCCAGCTCGGGGTGAACGCCGGCTACTACAAAGCGGCGCAGTCAGGCGGCGCGGCGGACGGCGCGGAGGATGACGCTTCGTATGTCGCGCGCATAGCCGCTCTGGAAGAAGACCCGTCCGCACTGGTATCATACCGGTACAGCCAGGCGGTTTCGCCGCATTTGGCCGCGCGCATGGAAAACGCCGAAAGCCCCCGCCTTTCGCGCATCGTCGCCGACTGGCGGGCTTTGGCCGGACGGCACGACTTCATGGTGGCGGAAGGTTCCGGCGGCATTGTGTGCCCGCTTCAGTGTGATGAACGCGGCGTTTTGCTGCTGGAAGACGTCATCAAAGCGCTGGAGCTGGATGTCGTTCTGGTGGCGCTCTGCGCGCTGGGGGGCATTAACGCCGCCGTGTTGAGCGTGGCGTACATGCACGAGCGCGGTATAACGCCGCGTGGCATCATCATCAACAGGTACCGGCAGGGCGTTATGGAGGACGACACTATCGCCATGATAGAGCGTTTAAGCGGTGTGCCGGTTATCGCGCGTGTTGGCGAAGGCGGCGGCGCGGACGCAATAAGCGACACGGCGCTGCGCGTCATCCAAGGAGGACTACCATGAACTGGGAGCGGGAAGACCTGCGGCATATATGGCATCCGTGTTCGCAGATGAAAGATTACGAAGATCTTCCCCCCATCGTTATAGAACGAGGTGAGGGGTCGTACCTTTACGACATATACGGCAAGGAATACATCGACATTGTTGGTTCGTGGTGGTGCAATTTGCTGGGACACTGCAATCCGAAAATCAACGCGGCCATTGCGGGGCAGCTTGAAACGCTGGAACACGTCATTTTCGTCAACTTCACGCATAAACCCGCTGTGCAGTACGCGCGCCGCCTGGCCGCTCTGCTGCCGCCGGGTCTTACAAAGCTGCATTTTTCGGATAACGGCTCATCGGCGGTGGAGTGCGCTTTAAAGATGAGTTTTCAGTTTTTCGCACAAACTGAAACCGCCACGCGCAGGCAGCGTTTCATGTGCCTTACCAGCAGTTATCACGGCGAGACCATCGGCGCTTTGGCTGTCGGCAGCATGGACCTCTTTACGGAAATATACAAACCGCTGCTCAACCAGGCGTACCGAATTCCCGCCCCCGACTGTTACCGCTGCCCGCGGGGGCAGTCGCGCGATACATGCCGTTGTGAGTGCGCCGCCTTCGCGGAGGAGCTGTTCGCGCGCCACGGCGCTGAATGTTGCGCGCTCATCGTCGAGCCGCTCGTACAGGGGGCCGGCGGCATGAAGATGTACCCGCCTGAGTACCTGCGCGTCCTGCGCGAACTTTGCGACACTTATGGCGTGATCCTTATCGCCGATGAAATAGCGACGGGCTTTGGCCGGACTGGCACCCTGTTCGCTTGCGAACAGGCCGGAATCACCCCCGACCTCATGTGCCTGTCGAAGTCCATAACCGGCGGCTATCTGCCATTTTCGCTTGTGGCGGCAACCCAGCGCGTGTACGACGCCTTTTACGCCGACTACAGCGCATCGCGCGCTTTCATGCACAGCCATACCTACAGCGGTAACCCCCTGGGCTGCGCCGCCGCGCTCGCCGTGCTGGACATACTGGAACATGACGCTGTGCTGGAAAGCGCGCGTCAAAAAGCGCCCGTGCTGCACGGCGAACTGTGCGCCGCGCTGGAAGCGCACCCCAACGTCGGCGAAATACGCCACATAGGGCTGATAAACGCGCTCGAACTGGTCGCGGACAAATCGAAAAAAACACCGCTGGAAAGCCGCGAGCGCTGGGGCTACCGCGTGTACAAAAAAGCGCTCTCCATGGGGCTCGTCCTGCGGCCGCTCGGTGATGTCCTCTACTTCAACCCCGCGCTCACAACCAGCCAAACCACACTCAGTACCGCTGTCCAGC
>JAITGR010000005.1 GCA_031280455.1 Spirochaetaceae bacterium | reverse complement strand
GTTGTCTACTCACAAAACGAACACGGCATAGCCCTCGAAAACATTGACGCGGACGCGGTCGCTATTTGCCGGCAGCTTCAAAAAGCCGGCTATGAGACCTACATAGTGGGGGGCGCGGTCCGCGACTTGCTGATGCGTCTGCGCCCCAAAGATTTCGATCTTGCAACCTGCGCGAGGCCGCCGGAAATCAAGCGGCTTATCCGTAATTCGCGGCTCATCGGCAAGCGCTTCAAACTGGTGCACGTTTTTTACGGTTCAAAAATTATCGAGCTTGCGACGTTCCGCTCGACAACGGAAGGCACGACGGGCAACACGTTCGGCAAAATTGAAGAGGACGTTATGCGGCGCGATTTTACGATGAACGCGCTCTTTTACGACCCGGTGGGCGAGTTGGTGATTGACTATGTTGGCGGGGTGGAAGACATAAAAAACAAGCTGGTTAAGCCGATTATCCCGCTGGGCGTTATTTTTAAGGATGATCCGGTTCGCATGATTCGCGCGGCAAAGTACTGCGCTATAGCCGGCTGGGAGCTGCCCCCGGCTTTGTACGCAAAGATTCGGGCGAATTGCGCCCTGATTAAAACGATTTCGCCGTCCCGTCTTACCGAAGAAATCACAAAATTCATCAAGTCGGACGCCGCCGGTACCATCGCGCAAAGTCTGGAGGACTTGGGTTTGTACGCCTATTTGCAGCCCGCCGCTTCGGCGTTGATGCAGGCCGATAGAAATTTCCGCGACCGGTATCTTGCTCGCTTGGGCGAGCATCGCCTGGGCGAAAATAGCCTGGCGGAAAACCAGCTTCCGGCGGCTTCCGCCCAGGCCGACAACCTCGCGCCGTTTTTGTACGGGCTTGTCGCCGATTACTTGGAGCAAAGCGTTGACTGGGCGGCTGTGCCGGAGGATGTGGGGGAACTGTACAAAACGGTTTTTGCCAAAGCGCGGGCGTTTATCCTGCCGATGAATCCGCCGCGCGCCTGTCTTGAACGTGTCCTGCGGGGGATTTTTCAGGAGCACGGCATCTCACTCAAAAAAACACGGCTTTTAAGCGGCACACCCGAACGGCGGGGGCGGCGCGGCGGCCGGCGGCGGCGCGGCGGGAAAGCCGGTTAGTGTGCCCCGCCGCGCGCCAATCCCCAAACCAACCGTTTCTTGTAATATTCGTGTCATTCGCGGTTAAAATTCGAGTTAATCAGTGCTGCCCTAGGGATTAGCTGATTCGGCTTCTTCGTCCGCGGCGTGGAGATAGTCGCAGGCGGGGTTTATGCAGAGCTTGTGATTCCCGTTGCGTTTGTCGTATTTTTCGACCAAAAACCAGCCGCATTTGGGGCAGTTTTGGGCGGGCAGCGGCTTAAAGTGGCTTAAAAAGTCGCAGTCGGGGTAGTTTGTGCAGCCGTAAAATTCTTTGCCGCGCTTTTTCGCCTTGCGGGCAACAATATCGCCGCCGCATTTTGGGCAGACGGCAAGCGGAATAGACTTGGCGTTGCGACATTCAGGAAAGCCGGTGCAGGCAAGAAAATAGCCAAAGCGCCCCAGCTTTTTAACCATAGGCCGCCCGCATTTTTCGCACACCTCGTCAGTCGGCTCGTCAATGCGCCCCTTGTACGATTCCAGGCTTTTTACTACCTCGTCCACATTCTGCTTGAACGGCGTCCAGAACTCCCGAATCATGTCCGTCCAACTCCGGTTGCTGCCCTCTACCTCGTCAAGTTTGGTTTCCATGCCGGCGGTAAAAGCCGAATTAACAATGTCGCCGAATTGTTCAACCAACAGCTTGGCGATAAGCCGCCCCAGCACGGTGGGGACAAGCTGCTTGTTGGAGCGGGTAACGTAGTACCGGTCGAGCAGGACGGAAATTGTCGGCGCGTAGGTGGACGGGCGGCCTATGCCGTTCTCTTCCAGCGTTTTTACAATGCTCGCGTCGGTAAAACGCGGCGGCCCCTGGGTAAAATGCTGCTGGGGCTCAAACTTTTTCGCCTGGAGTATGTCGCCCTGCGCAATCGGCGGGAACGTTTTGCCGGTTTCTTCCTTGGCAGCAAGCGCCTTAAACACTGTGTAAAACCCTTTCTCCACAAAGCGCGTACCGGCGACACGGAACACCGCCCCGCAGGCCTCAATGTCGGCGCTCAACGTAAGCGTGCGGGCGCTCTTCATCTGGCTCGCCATAAAACGCTCCCAGATTATCGAATAGAGCCGCAGTTCGTCGCGCGACAGGCTGTCTTTAATGCTGTCCGGCGTGTAGCTTGCGTAGGTGGGGCGTATCGCTTCGTGCGCGTCCTGGGCGCTCTTGCCCGCCGAATACTGAATCGGCTCAGGCGGCAGGCAGTCCGGCAGATTTTTGGTCAGCCAGTTTCGCGCGTCATCCAGCGCCACCTCCGAAATCCGCACCGAGTCGGTACGCATGTAGGTAATAAGGCCGACGCGGGACGCGCCCAGGTTGACGCCTTCGTACAAGTGCTGGGCTATCTGCATTGTTTTACGGCTGGTAAACCCAAGCCGGTTCGCCGCCGTTTGCTGCAACTGCGACGTGGTAAACGGCGGACGCGGCTTTATTGTCTTGGCAGTCTCGCGGATTTCCCGCACGGTAAAATCGGCGTTTTCTATGCGGGCAACAATCTCCCGAACCTGCGCCTCGTTTTTTAAGTTCGCCTTTTCGCCGTTATAACTGAAGAGCTGCGCGGTAAACACCGTTTTGCCCGCCTTAAAGTCAGCGGTAAGCTCCCAGTACTCTTCCGGCGTAAACGCTTCAATCTCTTGCTCCCGCTCACAGATAAGACGCAGCGCCACCGACTGCACACGCCCCGCCGAAAGGCCGCCTTTCACTTTTTTCCAAAGTATGGGCGAAAGGCTGTAGCCGACCAAGCGGTCAAGGACGCGGCGGGCTATCTGCGCTTCGACCTTTGCCGTGTCTATTGTTGAAGGATGCGCGACCGCTTCTTTTATTGCCTTGGGCGTAATTTCGTTAAAACTGATGCGGGAAATCGGCAAATCCTTGTTTTTTTCGGAGATTGCGCGGTTTAAGTGCCAGGCTATCGCCTCGCCCTCGCGGTCATTATCACTTGC
>JAITGR010000088.1 GCA_031280455.1 Spirochaetaceae bacterium | reverse complement strand
ATGCGGCACGGCGTACGCATGGTCGGCAACTTCCTTCAGCAAGAAAACGTGGTACTTACCGGCGTGTGCGACCTCATGTGCGTCGACGTTCAGTGCATATTTCCGGCGCTGCCAAAACTGGCCGCCTGCTTTCACACAAAATTTGTAACGTCAAGCCATATTGCCCGCATACCCGGCGCGACCCACATTGAATTCAAAACCGAAATCGCGATGGAGCAGGCCAAAGAAATCGTTAAAATGGCCATCGACAACTTCAAAAACAGGGACGAAGGCAAAATCTTCATACCGCCAGTCAAACAACCGGCGCATGTCGGCTACCCCTGCGAAATCATCGTCAGCAAACTCGACGGCGTAACCAACAGCCACATTGACGAGCTGGGCAGCTACCGCCCCGCGGTAGACGCGATACGCTCCGGCGTACTGCGCGGCGCGGTCGGCATAGTCGGCTGTAACAATCCCCGCGTCCGGCCCGACTATTCGCACTTTGCTATTATGGAAGAACTGTTGAAAAACGACATACTCATCGTCGCCACAGGCTGCGCCGCCCAGCTTGCCACAAAAGTCGGCCTGCTTAACAAAGAGGCCAAGTGGTGCTGCGGAGACGGCCTGCGCCGCGTTTGCGACCTTGTTGACATTCCGCCGATTCTGCACATGGGCGCCTGCGTCGACATTAGCCGCATCCTTCTTTTGGTTGCCGGCATCGCCAAAGACTGGGGCGTTGGCATGGAGCAACTGCCGATAGTCGGCGTCGCGCCGGAATGGATGAGCGAAAAAGCCGTTTCAATAGCAAACTACGTTATTGGCAGCGGTATCGACGTGTATCTGGGCATTCAGCCGCAGGTTATGGGCTCCAGCCAGATGACCGAGCTTATTACCGAGGGTACGCGGAAAATTACCGGCGCGGGCTTTATCATCGACACCGACCCGAAGGCGCTCGTTAAAAAGATTATCGACGGTATCGAAGCCAAGCGCGCGGCGCTGGGCATTTAACGGGGGCGTTTGGCATGAAAATCGCGGTTACCGGAAAGGGGGGCGTTGGAAAAACAACTTTGTCTGCGATACTTGCCCGCCTGTACGCGGCGGAAGGCAAAAAAGTGCTTGCCGTTGATGTCGACCCGGACGCCAACCTGGGGTTGGCGCTTGGGTTTACGGCGGACGAGGTAAACGCGATAACGCCGGTTTCCAAAATGGACGAGTTAATCAAAGAGCGGACGGGGAGTGAAAGCGACGGCATGGGAAAATTTTTCAAGATTAACCCCAAGGTCGACGACATTCCCGACCGCTTCGCCACAGAAAAGAACGGCGTGCGTTTTCTTGTTATGGGAACGGTGGAAACCGGCGGCGCAGGCTGTGTCTGTCCCGAACACGTTGTGTTAAAACGGCTCATTTCCCACCTTGTTGTCCAGCGCGGCGAAGTTGTCGTTATGGACATGGAGGCGGGCATTGAGCATTTGGGGCGCGGCACGGCCAGCATGGTTGACCGCTTTATCGTGGTAATTGAACCGGGATCCCGGAGCGTGCAGACCTACCATTTGGTAAAAAAGCTCGCTTCGGACCTGGGCGTAAAAAAAGTGAGCGTTGTCGCCAACAAAATACATTGCGGCGAGGACGAAGATTTTATCCGGCGGGAGATTCCTGCCGAAGCGCTTTTGGGGATTATTCATTACAACGACGAGGTCATAAAAGCCGACCGCGACGGGGTGTCGCCGTTTGACAGCGGCGGTACGGTATTGGACGAGATACGGGGGATAAAAAGCCGTATCGATGCGGAAACGCCGGCTAACGCGGGTTAGCGGGCGGTTCTTCTTTAAGTAATCGCGTAAAGCGGTTACCGGCTGGCCGGCTGAAGCCGGTTTGCCACTACACACAAAAAATGGAGTAAAATTATGGGAATGAAGTTGCTTTTTAACAGAGTTTTTGACGGTTCAGACGAGATGTTTGCCAAAGCGGAAAAAGACCTCGCGGCGGCGCTGAAAGAGCTTGGCAAAGACGCGCCGGTAAACATTCAGAATACCGCGTTCGACCTTGCCAGCTACCTTGCGTACACGGGCAGGAAAATTAAAACGCTGGGCGAACTTGCCGAAGGGTTTGAGGAAGTAAAGGCGAACTGGAAGCCGCGCGGACAGCGGCTGGGCGATGTGTTTATTTCGGGCTTTGGCACAGTGCTTGCCGCCGAAACAATCGAGGCCTGCGTGTACGCGCGCGCAAAAGGCGCCGACCCGTACAACCCCAAAAACGATGCCGTGCGGCCGTTCTGGGGGCACATGACGGACGCGGAGGTGCGCGAGCTTGGCGTTCCGCTGGTAACCAACGACATTCCCGGCTTTGTCGTCATTATCGGCCCGGCGCCCAGCGACGAGGAGGCGGTCGAACTGATAAAAGGCTATCAGTCCCGCGCCATTTTCGTGTTCCTCATCGGCGGCATTATCGACCAGGCGCGCCGGATGAACGTCAACATGAACTTTTCGGTGCGCGTTGTACCCGTCGGGCCTGAAATCTGGCACGCCGCCCACATACTTTCGCTGGTAAACCGCGCGGCGATGATTTTCGGCGCGGTGCAGCCCGGCGACCGCACGGCGCTGGACGAATACACCTTCCACCGCGTCCGCGCGTTTGTCAACGCCTTTGCTCCGGTGCCGGACATTATCGTGGCTGCCGGCGGCGGCGCTATCGCCTGCGGCTTTCCCGTCATCACCAACGACAAAAAAGACATGTGGCCGGTGCCCAAGAGCCTCATCATTCAGGAGGACAGCAAGCAGTTTATCGAAACCTCGCTGGAAGCGCGCGACATCAAGCTGAAAATTACCAAGGTTGACATCCCTGTCGCGTTCTCCACCGCGTTTGAAGGCGAAATTATCCGCCGCAACGACATGCAGTGCGACATCGACGGTTCCCGCATGCCCTGTTTTGAGTGGGTCAAAACGCTGCCCGACACCGCGGTCGAAGACCACAAAATCGAAGTGTTCGGCCCCGACCTTGACAAAGTGGAGGAAGGCGGTAAAATCGCCATGTCCTACATTGTCGAAGTTTCCGGCAAAAAAATGCAGAGCGACTTTGAGCCGGTGTTCGAGCGCAAAATTCACGCCTTTATCAACCAGGCGGAAGGCTGCATGCACACCGGCCAGCGTGACCTTATCCGCATCCGCCTAAGCAAAACAGCCTACGCCGCCGGTTTTAGGGCAAAGCATTTTGGCGAAATTTTGTACGCGAAAATCAAAAGCGAGTACGAGGCGGTCGTTGATAAATGCCAGGTAAAAGTGTACCTGGGCTTCCCCGGCACGCCGGAGTACGCAAAACTGGAAGCGCTCAAGAAAGAAGTCAACGAGGTTTACGTTAAACGCGACGAACGACTTAAAAGCCTTACCGACGAGAGCGTGGACGTGTTCTACAACTGCATTCTTTGCCAGAGCTTTAGCCCGCAGCACGTTTGCATTGTTACGCCGGAACGCCTCGGCCTGTGCGGCGCGGTTTCGTGGCTGGACGCGAAGGCGACCAACGAGCTCGACCCCCAGGGGCCCTGCCAGCAGGTTACCAAACTGCGCGTTGTTGACGAGCGGCTGGGCATTTGGGAGGATGTCAACGAGGTTGTTCAGCGCGACTCGCACGGCGCTTTGCAGCAGGTAACGTTGTATTCCATTCTGAAAGACCCGATGACTTCCTGCGGTTGTTTTGAATGCATCTGCGGCCTTGAATACGGCTCCAACGGCGTGGTTATTGTCAACCGCGAACACGTTGGCAAAACGCCGGTTGGCATGTCTTTCTCCGAACTGGCGGCCAATACCGGCGGCGGCGTGCAGAACCCGATGTTCATGGGGCACGGCAAACAGTTTATTTCGTCCAAGAAATTCATGAAGGCGGAAGGCGGCCCGGCGCGTATCGTCTGGATGCCCAAATCGCTGAAAGAATTTGTCGGCGCAAAGCTGAACGCCACGGCGAAAGAGCTTTACGGCATTGACAACTATACCGACATGATTGCCGATGAGACAATCTGCGAAGAAGAAACCGACAAGCTGGTCGAATTTTTGCAGGGGAAGGGGCATCCGACCCAAAATCCTGAAAAATACGGCCTGCAGTCCTGGGACGAGCTTTTGGCAGCCCTGTAAAAGGCCGGAAACCGCTGATTAGAGGTGATTTAATCAGCGGTTTTGTGTGATTACATATAAGGAGGATACGAATGAAAAGAATGTTACTGGCAGCGGCGGGTGTGCTGTTGTGCGCCGCCGTGTATGCGCAAAACAGCGTTTCGGTGTACACAACGCTGGAGGAGCCGCTTGCAAAAGAACTGTTTGAGCGGTTTCAGAAAGAAAGCGGCGTTACCGTAAACTTTGTCCGGCTTTCCGGCGGCGAGGCGGTCGCCCGCATGGAGGCGGAAAAAGCGAACCCGCAGGCATCTATCTGGGTGGGCGGCGTCGGGCTTGACCACATTACGGCCAAGTCGAAGGGGCTTACCGAAGCGTACCGTTCCCGCGCCGCCGCCAAAACGCCGGATGAGTTTAAGGACAAGGAAAATTACTGGGTGGGCTTGTATGTGGGGCCGCTGACTTTTGTTACCAACCTGGACAGGGCGCGGGAACTCAAGCTCTCGCCCCCCAAAAGCTGGGCCGACCTGTTAAAGCCGGAGTACAAGGGGCAGATTCGGATGGCAAACCCCAACAGTTCCGGCACGGCGTACAACGTTATTACAACACAGCGCACGCTGTACAACGGCGACGAGGCCAAAGCCTTTGACTATCTTAAAAAGCTGGACGCGAACATAGACCAGTACACGCAGTCTGGTTCCGCGCCGGGTAAAAGCGTGGCGATTGGCGAAATTCCTATTGCCATAGGGTACGCGCACGACCAGGTAAAGTTAAAGGCGGAAGGCGCGCGTGTTCAGATTGACGCGCCGCGTGAGGGTACCGGCTACGAGCTTGCGTCTATGTCTATTGTTAAAGGGGGCAAAGACCCGGTAAACGCGCGCAAGCTGTACGACTGGGTTTTGTCATCGCCTGACGCGCAGAAAATATTTACCAAATGGTACGTTGTACTGGTTACAAACGGCGCGGAAAAACATCCGCTTGCGCTTTCTATTAAACAAATCAAAACCATAAACCAGGACATGGTGTGGGACGGCGACGCGGCGAACAAAAAACGCCTTTTGGACAAGTGGAACGCCGAAATCGGCAATTTACGCAAATGAACTACCCCGCCCCAAGGGGCGGGGTATTAAACCCCACGGCGAATAACCCGCCGGCGCTTGTGCCTAGGCGGGCCGCGGCGGGAATACCCCTGATTTACCGCCCCAGGCTCTTGGAGAAACGTCTTAACAGCCGTTTCTCCACTCAAAATCAAGGTTGCTGTCCCAAAATTGCAATTTTGGGACAGACTCACTTGTCAAAATTCGGGAAATTCCGGCAAATTTTGGATTTTTGGGCGCATCTGCCTACGGCAGACCAGGCTATCCGCTATAATGCGGACGGCGATTACACCGTCCGCATTTCACTCCTATCCCCACACTTGGACACCTGCCCAAAACACTGCGCGTTTTGGGCTTTTACTTCAACTCAAAAATCAACTCGATTTCGACCGTAAAATCTTCCGGCAGAACATTAACACCAATAGCGCTCCGCGCATGACGGCCATTTTCGCCAAAAACCTCACCCAAAAGCTCACTCGCCGCATTCATCACCAGCGGCTGCTTCGTAAAATCGCTGGTGGACGCGACAAACCCGAGCATTTTGACAACACGCTTTATCGCGTTCAAGTCGCCCGTTTTTTTGTCAACAATACTTAAAATATTTAAAATACACAGCCGCGCCGCCGCCTGAGCATGTTCAAGAGAAACCTCCCCAGCCTTACCCGCGTACGCCACCTTGCCATCCTTAACCGGCCCAACACCGGAAGTATACAAAAAAGACCCGCCAAACTCATTAACCGGCAAATATAACCCACTCTTAGGCGGCGGTTCGGGCAGCACAATACCCAATTTTTTCAACGTCTCATAAACATCCATACCAATACTCCTTTCAAAAACTACGCCTAATGGTACGCCCCGCCGCCCATAACGTCAAGGCTGCGCCCCTCCCGCTTCCGGCGGACGGGGCGCCTACAGACCCGCCGCCTCCAGAAGCGGGCCATTGGCGAGAATTTCACTTGTGGGAGCGCTTGCAAGAAGACAACCGCCTGATAGCAGCATCGTGCGCGGACACAGCGCCTGCGCCATGTCAAGATCGTGCGTGGCGACCAACTGCGTTTGCGGAAGACCAGCAAGCAGCGCCACAAGAGCGCGGCGGGCACGCGGGTCGAGAAACGCCGACGGCTCATCGAGCAGCAGCAACGCCGGCTTCATAATAAGAACCGCCGCCAGCGCTGCGCGCCGTTTTTCACCCCCCGATAACTTGTGCGGCATTTTATCCTTTAGGTGCGCAATCCCCAGCGCCTCGAGCAACGCCCGCGCTTCTTGTTCAATACCGGGTCTGCGGGCAGCAAGTTCGGCACGGGAACGACATTCCCGCGCCAGATAGTTAATCGGCCCAAAAAGAACATCCTCCCAAAGCGTACTCATAAAAAGCTGGTCGTCAGGATTTTGGAACACAAGCGCGGCATCACGCCTGAGCGCGGCAAGATTCGCCTTGTCCACACGGCGGCCGTTAACCACGATCTCACCCGAAAACGCCGGAAGAACACCGGCAAGCGTGAGCAGCAACGTCGATTTCCCCGCCCCGTTCGCGCCGATGAGGGCGACACGTTCACCCTGTTCTATGCTAAAGTCAAGCGCGTTAAGAACAGACGCCTCACCCGACCCCGGGTACACCGCCGAAAGCCCGCGTACCGATACAATCGCCCCCATATATCAATAGTGCCATAAGTCCCGTGTTCCCGCAAGCCGCGCCCTGCCTGCTTTGTTCGGATCAGCGGCTCACTGTTTTTTGGGTAAGCCCTTTGTCGCGGACGGCCAGGTGCATAAGCGCGAACGCCGCCAGAACAATGACTATCAGCGTGCTGGCCAGCACACTCGCGTACCCAAAGCGAAGGCTTTCGGAAAAATTAAAAATCTGCATGGTAATGTGGTACCATTTAGGCGAAATCAAAAATACAACCGCGCTGACCGCCGTCATTGAACGGACAAACGTGTACGACATACTCGTTAAAAACGCCGGACGCACCAGCGGCAGCACTATCGAGGTAAACACCTTCGA
>JAITGR010000024.1 GCA_031280455.1 Spirochaetaceae bacterium | reverse complement strand
TGCACTACAATATGCCCCGCTCAATCGAAAGTTACTACCAGGAAGCAGGCCGCGCCGGTCGCGATGGCGAGCGGGCAGAGTGCCTGCTTTTGTACAGCCCGCAGGATGTGCGCGTGAATACCTTCCTTATAACACACAAGCAGGAAGGCGAAGAAGAACGCGACGAGCGGCAGGTGGCGAACAACCTCGAATTGTTAAAGCAGATGACGTTTTACGCGACCAGCGGCGAATGTCTGCGCGCGCGGCTTTTGGCGTACTTTGGCGAGCAGGCTGCCGCGAGATGCGGTAACTGTTCCAACTGCAACGCGGTGTACGAAGAAACCGATATTACGGTTGACGCGCAAAAGATTATTTCGTGCGTGTTCCGCATGGAGCGCCACAGCCGCAACTACGGCAAACAGATGATTGTCAGTGTGCTGCGCGGCGGCAAAACCGAAAAAATTAAAAGTCTGGGGCTGGATGCGTTAAGCACCTACGGCATTATGGCGGACAACTCCGCGCACCGCGATCTGGCCGTTCTCGATTTTCTGATAGACCAGGGGTATCTTGAAGCGACAGACGGCGAGTATCCGGTCGTCAGGCGGACGGCGCGCGCACGCGAATTCCTTTCCGGCGCGCAGGCGCTGGTTATGCCGCTGCCCAAAGAGCAGGCGCCGGCAGAGAAAGCCGCCGCCCGCCGCGCCGCGCTGGACGTGGGCACAGGAGACGAGGTGCTTTTTCAGAAACTGCGCGAGCTGCGCCGCCTGATTGCCACCGAGGCGGGTGTGGCGGCGTACATGGTTTTTTCGGATGCGTCCCTGCGTGACATGTGCCGCAAAATGCCTTCCACGCCGGACGAGTTTCTGGGTGTCTCCGGCGTGGGTGCGGTAAAGGCGCAAAAATACGCCGCCGCCTTTATCCAGGCCATTGCCGCCCCGTAGCGTTGCCCTAACCGGCAAACACCGGAGGAAGCGCTATCGTAAGGGCGGGGAAGATACCAACCGGAGCGCTCTCGTCCGCGCCGTAGGACGCGAATGCGGCAATCTTTCCGCCCTCAAAACGGTAGGCGTGGAGCCGCTTGTGATCGCCGTCCAGCACCCAGTATTCGCGCACACCCGCGCGCCGGTAAAGGTCGAACTTTGTCTGCATTTCAATCGCGGTATTGGACGGCGAAAGAATCTCGGCAACAAAATCCGGCGCGCCCCGGCAGCCCTCTTTGCCGCGCTTTTCTTCGTCGCAGACCACCGAAATATCCGGCTGAACCACCGTGTCGTCGCTCTCGTCCGCCGCGTAAAAAAGCCGCACATCAAACGGCGCGGGGTACACCCTGCACGATTTCCCCGCAAAATAATTCGCCATTTGCCTGAGTAATTCCGTCAGAATAGCCTGATGATACGTGTTCGGCGCGGCCATCGCGTACGCCTCGCCGTCGATAATTTCGTACCGTTCACCCGGAAGAAGCTCCCATGCCTTGTAGCCGGCGTACGTCCACCGCCTGGGTTCCTGGAATGCCGCGCTGCTCATACCCACAGCATACCTGCGCCGCGCCGCGCCGTCAACCGCCGCCGCCGCCGGCGCGCGTTGACAAAAGGGGGCGGGCTGTCTATAGTACGCATTGTACGCGAGCGTTCTTGCCGCACGAGGGCGCGGACGTGCCGCACAAGGAGGGGCGCGTGATTGCCAACGTGTTTTATTTTCTATTTATATACCCTGTTGAAACAGTCATTGAGCTTGCGTACATCCTGGTGTGGCGCATCTTTAATGACACAACGCTTGCGATTGCCGGTGTAAGCGTCGTTGTGGGCGTGTTGACGCTGCCGCTGACCGGCCTGGCCGACCACCAGCAGCGCATCGAGAGCGATATGCAAAAGCGGATGAAGCCGGCCGAGGACAAGATACGCGCGGTTTTTCGCGGCGACGAGCGCTATATGCTGCTTGCAACGTATTACCGGCAGAATCACTACCACCCGGTGTACGCGCTTCGCAGCAGCCTGGGCATTATGATTCAGGTGCCTTTTTTCATTGCCGCCTACCATTTTCTTTCACATCTTGAAGATATGCGCGCGGCGTCCTTTTGGTTTATATCGAATCTAGCTGAACCGGACGGCGCGGCGCGTATTGGCGGTATTGCCATAAACATTCTGCCGCTGGTGATGACGGCGCTGAACTGCGCCTCGACCGCGGTCTACGCGCGTGGGCGGCCGCTGCGGGAAACGGCGCGGCTGTACGGCGTGGCCGCGGTGTTTCTGGCGCTGCTCTACAACGCTCCGGCGGGACTGGTACTGTACTGGACGTGCAATAACCTTTTTAGCCTGGTAAAAAATGCCGTGCAGGCCCGGCGTGCCGTGAAAGTGGCCGGACTTGCCGTGCTGGAGCTTTTTTTGTGCGGGCTTGTCGTGTTTGTGCTGTTTTTTCATGACGGCGCCCTGAACAAGCGCGCTATTATCGCCGCGTCCGCCGCCGCGCTTGCTGCCTTTCCGTTTGCGCGGCACCGCCTTTTTGCGCTGCTGTGCGCCCTCATCCGGCGTACCGGCGGGGGCGGGGCGGCCTCGTCCTCGCGCTCCTTCGCGCTTTCTCTGGCGCAGCTTGCCCTGCTTACCGGCATTGTGATACCCGCCGCGCTTATCGCGTCGAGCGTCGCGGAGTTTTCGTACGTAGCGCCGCTTGCCTCGCCGCTGCCGTTTGTCGGGATAACGGCGCTCCAGGCCGCGGGTGCCGCGTTCTACCTTGCGCTGCTGTTCGCGCTGTCGCCCATCCGCCTAAAAAAGGCACTGGGTTTCTCGGTGAGTTTTCTGGCCACGGCGGCGCTGCTTGATGCATTTGCATTCGCCGGCGACTACGGCTTTATGCTGCCCAACCTAGACTTTCCATTTTACCCCCCCCCCCCCCATTACTTTTTAATGCGATAAACATAGCCGTACTCGCGGCAGCGTTCGCCGCCGTGTACTTCCTTTTCGGTCTGAAGCGCGGCGCCGTCTTTTTTCCGATACAGGTTATCGTGCTAATCGCGCTTGGCGCGCTTGGCAGCGTAAACGCGCTGCGTATCACCACGGAGTTTAGAGAGGCGGCGCGGCGGCAGGAAGCGGCGGCGTATAAGGGAATATCATATATACAGCCAGAGTATACGTTTTCAAAAACAGGACGCAATGTCCTTGTCATCATGCTTGACCGGGGAATATCAGGTTTTGTGCCGTATATATTCGAGGAAAAGCCCGAACTGTTTTCTGCGTGGA
>JAITGR010000019.1 GCA_031280455.1 Spirochaetaceae bacterium | reverse complement strand
CACCTGCTTTTTGCCGTGGAAAAAAACGGCGCGTTGTGCGGCGTGCTATCCGAGGCGCTCGGCGCGTCCACCAGCCGTGTTTTTGAAAACCTGGACGCTGTTGTATATACCAGCGTTGTAAAAAAAACGCTGATATACCCGCAAAAAGAAGCGGTGCATGCGGCGCTTTTGGCGCTGGTTACCGAAACCGCCCGCGCCTTTAACGGCAGCGCCGTTTTTCTTGTTGAAGAGCGCCTGCGCGTTCCGCTTGACGGACTTCAAATTGAAGGAGCAGCGGACGCGGCGTACTTGGACGGAGCGCCTGACCTGGTGCTGGAAGACGAGGACGGCAATTTCAGCATTGTCGACTTTAAGAGCGCCGCGCTGCCGCCAAAACCGGACTGCCTGGCGCGTGACGCGGACGGGCGAGCGCTGGGCGACTTTCAGATGCCGGCGTACTATACGCTGCTCAAAGCCGGCATGGGGAAAAGCGCCGCGCGGGGTTTTTTTGCGAGCGTCAAGGACGCGAAAATCGCGCCGTATTTTGCGCCGCAAAAAACGGGCCGCACGGAGACGGCGCGCTTTGAAGACGTGCTGGAACCGTTCCGGCGGCAGACTGCGAAGTATATCCAAAGCGTGTGTACGCACGATTTCGATATATACATAAACACGATACATTCGGTCTGCGCGGACTGCGAGTATACCCGCGTCTGCCGCCGCTCCCGCGCAGCGCCCCGCCCGGCACCGGCGTTTTTTGGGGAGGAGACGGCGTGAGCGCCGCGATGAACGCCCAGCAGCGCGAGGCGGTGTACTGCCGGAACAACGCCGTTATTGCCGCCGGCGCGGGCAGCGGCAAAACAACCGTGCTGGCAAACCGCTTTCTGCGCCTTATCACCTGCGAAGGCGTTCCTGTCGAAAAAATTCTCTGCCTCACCTTTACCAAAAAAGCGACTGCCGAAATGTATCACCGTATATACACCGGCCTGACCAGCCTGGCCGCCGATACCGGCGCAGACAGCCTCGTCCAGCGCCTCGCGGCACACGCGGCGGCAAACTTTTATCTGGCAAACATACAGACGCTCGACGCATACTGCGCAAAAGTTGTCCGCGCCGCCGCCCCCCGCTACGGCATACGGCCGGATTTTTCCGGCGACGCGCGCACCGCCGCCGCCCTTGTCGCCCGCGAGGCGCTGCCGTTTGTCATAAGTAACCGCGCGCATCCGGCGCTCAAAACGCTGTACCGCATCAAAAAAACGGACGAAATCGCGCGCGTGTATTTTGCGGAGGCCGTCTCCAAATACGACGCGCTGGGGGATCCGGCGGACTTTACCGGCGACCTGCAAAAGCAGATGCGCCACATTGCCGGCGCGGACGTGTGGGACGCGCACCGGTCGCCGGCAGCCGCGTGCCTGGAGCAGCTTGCCGAAGCCTCCCCGCAAGCAGGCGGCGTTACGCTGGAGCCACTTACGGTCAGCGCCGGAGAGCTGGCCGCGTACTTTGACGACCTGCTCAACCACGACGAATACGACTGCATAGCCGCCGCCGCCGCGAGCGACACCTATAAAAAATTGCTGCGCGAACTGACCATGCTCTGCGCCCTCGCGCGCCTTAATCTTACCACCGTACCCAAAGACGCGCGGGATGCGCTTAGGGAACTGCGCGCGCAGTTTCCCTGCCTTTCGGCGCTGCTGGTGTTCTGCACCGAAGCCGCCTTTATGCTCTCGCTTTCGCGGCTGCAGACACGCTTTCAACAGCACATTACGGAACAAAAGCGGCGGAACGGCATACTTTCGTTTCAGGACACGGCATCTTTGGCGCGGAAGGCGCTGTTGGAGCAAAAAGACCTGCGGCAGAGCGAAAAAAACGCTTTTCAGGCAGTCATCATCGACGAATTTCAGGACAACAACGCGCTGCAAAAAGACCTGCTGTTTTTAATCGCCGAAAAACCCTGCCTTTCAGACGACGGCATACCCCCGCCGGAGGCGCTTGCCGAAAACAAACTATTTTTTGTCGGCGACCAAAAGCAGTCCATCTACAAATTCCGTGGCGCCGATGTTTCGGTGTTCCGGCGGCTGGAAAACGCCTTTTCCGGTGGCTGCCTTTCACTTTCGGTCAACTACCGTTCCCATAGCCGCCTTATCGCCGTGTTCAACGCGCTTTTCGGCGGCCAGTGGCCGGAGACCGCGGATACCGCCGCCGGAGATGGCGCAGCCGGAGATGGCGCGCGCCCCCAGGTGTTTGTCCCCAGCGCCGGCGACGTACCGCTGTACGAGGCCGTCTACGAGCCGTTGCTCGCAGGCCGCGCGGACGGCCCGCCGCCGTCTTCCCCCCCGCCGGAGGGCATCCCGCCGGAGGGAACGTTTACCGTCTGCCTTCTCCCCGCGCCGTCCGCCCGTGGCGGCAGCGCCGGCGGCGACGATTCCGGCGAGGACGACGACGGCGAGGAAGCGGCCGTCGAAAAAGAAGCCGCCTTTGTCGCGCAAAAAATCGCCGGCCTTATCGCCGGCGGGCGGCGGCCAGACGACATCGCCATTTTAACCCGCGCCCACACCAACGAATACATCTACGAAAAACATTTACGCGCCGCCGCCGTGCCGTACAAAAACGAAAACCGCGCAGGCGGCCTGGCGATAGAGCCGGTGCACGACCTCCTGTGCGCGCTGCGCCTGGCCGTGTACCCCATGGACACGCTCAATTACGCCGCCTTCCTGCGCTCGCCGTTCGCCGGCCTCTCGCTCCCCGCAAGTGCAGCGCTGGCCGGCCACGCGGCAGCAGGCGGCGGCCCCTTTGGCGAGGGCGCGCTGGAACTGCTGGACGACCGCGATCGCGAACGGTTTGATCACGGCGCGGCACTCTACCGCGAACTGTGTGCGCGCGCGGCAAGCTCTTCAATAGCGGAACTGCTGCGCTTCCTCTGGTTTGACGCGGGCTACCGGTACGAAGTTGAATGGCACGAACAGACGGCGGCGTCCCGCGAACTGTACGACGTGCTGTTTACACTGGCCGTCAAAGCCGGCAGCGCGGGGGTGAGCCTTGCCGCCTGGACCGACACGGTCAAAGCCGCGCAGCAGACCGGAAAATTCCGCCGCCTGGTACGGGACGAAAACGCGCTGGACGGCCTCGACATTC
>JAITGR010000089.1 GCA_031280455.1 Spirochaetaceae bacterium | reverse complement strand
CGCTGCTGGCGGGCACCGTAGCCGTAGTAGTTTTGGTTTAAGGAACGAGTGAGTTCGGAGTAGAACCAGATGCGGATTATCATGTTAAGGATACCGGAAAAAAGGTAGAGGCCGCCGCCGGAATCGCGGCGTTCGTTGTTGTTGGACGCGCTGGCCGCTACCGAGAGCAGCATGGCGGCGAGGGCTAGTCCCATAAAGAGCACGAAATAGCCGACGAGCATGACCATTATCCACGCCTTGAACAAAAACTCGGCGGCTTTTTGCACGCCGTACCCAACCGCCCCCAGCACACGGCGGAGTGTTACGCCAAAGCCGGTGTACTTGCTTTTGAGGGAGCGGGGGAAGTTGTACAAAATTTCGCCGGACTCGGTAACGCGAATCCGCGCGGAAAATTCACTGGCGGCAACGGGCAGCAGTTCCTTTACTTTTTCCACCGGCAGCGCCGTCCGGCCTACAAGGTCGGCCACCGTACAGCCGCCCCGGCTTTTTTTTATCGCGGCCTTTAACTGCTGGTATGATTTTTCGTCCTTTGCCGCAACGGTTTCCATGTCTTGTATAGTAGTCGCCCGCCAGACTTTTGTCAACTAAACGCCGCCGGACGGGGCGCAGGCAAAATTATTACAGGCCGTTGACAAAGCGCCTGTACTGCGTGTAGTATATGAACATGGTACACAAAGTTCTCATTGACACACTCAATTTTAAGCCGAAAGTGCTGGCCGCCCGCTGGAAAGAGTTAATCCGCAAATCGCCGCAGTTGCGCCACTACAACGCGCTCAGCGACGACGTACTTATAAAACTGGACAGCGCCATATACCCCCACCTCGCGCGAACCCTCGACCGCGGCCTCGACCGCAGCGTCATCGGCGATTTTTTCGTGCACATAGGCAAGCGGGGGCAAAAAAAGCACTTCCCCATATCGGAAATGGTATACGCCATACGGCTCAACCAGCAAATGCTGCTGGAGTATATAGAAACACAATTTATCCTGGACAGCCCCATCTCCATGTACCAGACCCTCAGCATAGTCCCCAAAGTAGCGGACTTTTTCCTGCTGGGCGTTTTTTACCTGAACAAAGGCTACAACGAGCAAACCTACATAACCATGAACCTGCAAGAAAACGTATCCGAAGAACTACTGCGAAAATGCTTCAAAGACGATTTCTTCTTCAAAAAAGGCGACTGACCAGATTTCAGTTGCCGGTTGCCGGTTGTCAGGCCATGCGCCGGTATATCGGAGCACAGCAGACGCGTAAGCATTACAATTGGGGCGCATCTGCCCCCCTGCGGGCGGCAGACCGGGCTATCCGCTCCAATCTTTTTGCCTGCGGCAAAAAGTATTTCCGCTTCTATCCCTTGCGCGGCTAACAAAAACGCCATCCATGGCGTTTTTGTTAGCGTGGAGTTTACGCAAAGCGTAAACTCCAACAAGGCCGCTTTGCGGCCTTGCCCACTCTCAGCGGCATCCCTGCCGCCATCCATGCGGATTTTCGGCATGGCGCTCTGACATACCGGCCATACCCCGAAACCCGAAACCCGAAACCCGAAATCTGAAATCTGAAAACTATAAAGAACCCGCCAAGATCTGCCGATATGTAGGATACTATGTCCGCATTACGGCGATTACCGGCATGGATACTGTGTTTGTGTGCCGGCATTATCCAGGCGCAAGAAAACAGTTCGTACCAGCCGCCGGACGGACAGTCGGGACTTATGCTTGCGGCGGAACAGCGCCCCGCCGTCCAGCCCGCCGCGGCACCGGCAGAAAACCTGCCGGTTGACCGCACCATGGAAACCCTTACGGCGCACCTTAACTGGGACCCATTTTTCCAAACCGGAAAAATAAGCTCCAGCGGCCACCAGGCCGTATTCAGAATAGAGCCGGGGCGGAACACAAGCCTCGTTGTGTACGACAACCAGACCATCATCAACCTGGAAAGCCCCTTTTTGAACAACGGCAGCCTTTTCTTCCCCCCGGCCTTTGTCGCCGCGCTGGAGCAGCTATTCCAGCACTCCGCCGAAGAAGACGCAAGCCGGTTTCAGATTGCGGCAATCATCATCGACCCGGGCCACGGCGGCAAAGACGAAGGCGCAGCCGGCGAACACAGCATCGACGGGAAAAAAACGCGCGTTGTAGAAAAAGAAGTAACACTCACCGTGTCCAAAGAACTCCACCGCCTGCTCAAAAAGCGCTATCCGGCCAAAAAAGTGCTGATAACCCGCCAGGGCGACAGCTACCCCACCCTGGAAGAGCGCGTCGCGCAGGCAAACAGCGTACCGCTCAAAGACAACGAAGCGATTATCTACATATCCGTTCACGCGAACGCCAGCCTGAACAAGAACGCCCGCGGCTTTGAGGTATGGTATTTAAGCCCCAGCCACCGCCGCCAGGTACTCGACAAAAATAAATACGCGGAATCTACCGAAATTATGACGATATTTAATTCGATGCTTGAAGAAGAATTTACAACCGAAAGCATCGAAATGGCAAAGGCTATCGAGCGCAGTTTTACCAGGGATTTTTCCGCGCTCATGCCGTCGCGCGGATTAAAGGCGGAAGAATGGTATGTCGTGCGAAAAGCGCGAATGCCGTCGGTACTGGTGGAGTTAGGCTTTGTAACCAACAGCGAAGACGCGAAGCTGCTGGCCAACGCTGCCTACTTGAAAAAATTTGCCACTTCGATATATAACGGTATTGTCGATTTTGTTGCAAAGTTTGAAAGTTGGAATTTGTTAAGTTAAGATTGCTGATACTGGCGCACGTCAGCGCCGGAACGGTGTTTATTCGCCGGCGCGCGGTAACGTGTTTCGCGTTTTTCCGTGCGAGAAGCAGGGTGTTTTTTGCGGCGCTCCTGGGCACAGTGTGCCTTGTAAGCGCGGCGGATTATAGCGTACGTGCGCCGGTACGCCGGACATTCGAGTTTTACGAGTCCGAAACCGGCGCGCCGCTTGTCGAGGAACGCTTTTTGGCACGCGAAAAATCGCGGGAAAAAGCCGTCGGGCGCTATCTTGCCGAGTATTTACTCGGCGCGGGGACAATGCGCGCGGCGCCGCTGTTTCATAATGAAGCAGTAGTGGAGTCCTTGATTATCCGCGATAGAACGGCTTATATTGATATAAGCGCGGCGGCGTTGATACCGCAGGCCGGCAGCGGCATACCAGGGGTGCTTCGGAGTTTTCAAACACTGGAGCAAGGGCTTTTACGGAATTTCCCCGCGCTGCGAACCGTAAAATTTTTTACAGACGGTGTGGAAATACGCGCCGCCGCGCTGCCCGAATAGGGCAGTTGACAAATTATTTTTATTGGGTGTATCATCACTAGTAGTGGTGTTAAATACGCAATTTTAGGAAAGGAGCAATAAATGAAGCGTTCATTATTTTGCATAGCAATCGCGTTGGTAGCGGTTGCCGGGTTGTTTGCGGACGAGGAAGTCTTAATCGACTTTGCGAACCTTGTTCCCAACATTCTACAGAGCGACGGCGATCCTCAGAGTGGGCATAACCAAAACACTCTTATGGATTTTTCAAAGGCTGCGGGAACAAACGCGACGGAAGAGCAAAAGCGGGCTATGGTAACATCCCTTGCGGTTCCGCAGTGGCTTGTGCAGCTTGCTTCATCGTCGAAAACGGTTACGAATGAGCAGTTGAGCTACACAAGAGTGGCGACATCCAAGGAGTTTGGCAATGTAATGGGCGTCAGGGTTCATTTCCCGGTCTCTGCCTATAACTCCTGGGCGCTGGTTAAACCGCCGTTCGACATTCCGGCCTACAATTTCCAGGTTGGAAATGAAGACGGAACGGTTACCGAGCCGGCGGAAAGGCCGAATTTCAGTTCGACAAAGTCCCGTTTTGAAGGCGGCTTCGGTGTAATCAAGAACGTTGGCGCAATCAAGAAAATTCAGGTGCGTGTGTACGGCTTGAATTTCCCGCATTCGCTGTCCGCCGTGTACATTGACGGCAACGGCAGGGAGCAGGTTGTTTTCCTGGGCTACCTTAACCAGGAAGGCTGGCAGGAATTGACCTGGAACAACCCGGCCTACATTCAGGATGTCCGGCTTCGCGCCGTGCGTCTGTACCCGCTGTATCCGGCGTATGCGCCGTATATCAGGTTTGCCGGTTTCCTCGTTCAGCGGGACGCGGCGCACGAAGGCGGCGACTTTGTAACCTACTTCAAAGACGTAAAGGTGATATTCGACAAAGCCCAGCTTGAAGGCGAGCGCGATGTCAACGACGAAGACGAATGGGGTATCATCAACGAGCGTGAGCGGGACAGGCAGTACCGCGAGTTCAAAGGTTTCGGCAGGGACAGCGTACTGCGCTATCTTGAAAAACAGAAGATTGCCCCCGAAAACGAATTTACCAACGCGGCGGGTGCTGCTGCTAATCAATAATCCGGCGTAAATCCGCGCGGCTTCTGGCCGTGCCGGACGCTGTATTATCTGCAAAACAAAGCAAGCCGGTATTCTGATACCGGCTTGCTTTGTTTTTTTACCGGCTGTTCCAGTCCGGCGTAACTTCCAATAATTCTATTTTTATGAAACAAACTACACTACAAAGCGGCGTTTTGTGGGCGGGACGCCTCGAAAAAAAACCGGCGGCGGACGCATTTGCGTTT
>JAITGR010000158.1 GCA_031280455.1 Spirochaetaceae bacterium | reverse complement strand
CAAGGGGGGCGCCGCCAACCGCTATGGGCTTATCACCAAGGACGCGGCGCATCTTGTGTACACAACGGACACCAAAATCGCCACCGTCGAGCTTGACCCGCTTCTGGACGAGGCGCTCGCACGGCAAAATGCCGCGTCCGGCGGCGCAAAAATCGACTACGTGCACGGTGACGATGCGCTGATTGCCGCCGTCAACAAAACCCCCGGCGCGGCGGGCATCCTGCTGCCGCCGTTCAGCCGCAAACATCTTTTTAAGACCATATCGGAAAAAGGGCCGCTGCCGCGCAAAAGTTTTTCTATGGGCGAGCCTTTGGAAAAACGCTTTTACCTGGAAGCCCGCCGCTTATTCGACCTGTAAGGAAGCACTGATTGCGCCATACATGGCGAAAGCACATCGCGTAAAACAAACCACGGAAAAACGCGGAAATGGCACGGAATTGCGGTCTCTTTCCGCGTGGTTTCCGTGCCTTCCGTGGTTTAATCATTGCTTCCCCAAGGCGCGAAACGTAACACCTGAAAGCTCGGCGTAGCGCACCCGCACAAAGCGCCCCGCCATCTCCTGTCCGGCGGGGACTACGCACATTTCCTCGTGTTCGCCGCGGCACAGCAGTTCCGCGCGGTTTTTGCGCGAAGGCCCAGAGACCAGCACCAGCCGTTCTTCCCCCAGCGCCGCCTCTCGCGCGGCCTTCGTGTGTTCCCGCTGCAGCGCGATAACACGGGCAAGCCGCGCGCGCTTCAACTCCGGAGCAATCTGGTTTTCAAAATTGAACGCCGCCGTCCCCGCGCGTGGATTATAGTAGTAGGTAAAAGCGTCGCTAAACCGCACCTCGTCCATAAGCGAAAGTATTTGCTCAAAATCTTCCTCCGTCTCCCCGGGGAAGCCGGTCAGAATATCGGTAGAAAGCGTCAGCCCCGGCAGCGCCGCGCGCAGCTTTGCCACCCGTTCAAGATAGCCCGCGCGAGTGTAGCGGCGGTTCATCGCCGAAAGGATTTTGTCGGAACCATGCTGCACCGGCAGGTGAATGTGGCGGCAAAAGCAGTCGTGTTCGGCCAGCACTTCAATAAGCTCATCGCTTACATCCTTGGGGTGGCTGGAAAGAAAGCGCACCCACCGTATCGAAGTGCCGGCAACCTGCCGCGCGATACGCCGCAAGAGCGCGGGAAAATCCGCCGCCCCCGCGCCGCCGTCCGCGCCGGCGGCGTTGTATGCGTTGACATTCTGCCCCAAAAGCGTAATCTCGGCAGCGCCCTCGCCGGCAAGCGCCGTTATTTCCGCAAGAATAGCGGCGGCAGGCCGCGACACCTCCCGCCCGCGCACATACGGGACAATGCAGTACGAGCAAAAATTATCGCAGCCGTGCATAATCGGCACATAGGCCGAAAATTCACCGGCTTTGGAATGGCGGCGCGCGAACACATCCGCCGCATCCCCCGCCGCCGCCCCGCCGTCAGCCGCCCCGCCGGCGCACGACCGGCGCTCCAGGCCGGCCAGCATGTGTTCAAAGTGATGTTTTTCCGCGGGGCCTATGGCGAAATCGGCGCCGCCTGAAAGCAATGCCGCGAGCGAACTTGCGGCGGCACAGCCGGTTATTGCTATGGCAAAACCGGCCTCCTTTTTGAGCGCGGCATAGTAGGCCAGCCGCCCGAACAGCCGCTGTTCCGCCGTCGCGCGTACCGCGCAGGTATTGATGATAACAAGGTCGCAGTCCGCTGCGGGCAGGGCCGCCGCGCGCGGGGAACCGGCGGGCGCGCCGGTACAGGCAACCCAGCCCCGCGCGGCGAGCAGGTGTTCCATGGCCGCCGACTCGGCGCTGTTCATCTGGCAGCCGTACGTTTCCAGCAAATACTTCAACAGCTTACAATGAGCGCTTCAAACACCAGCGGCAGCGCGCCGGTATTTTTTATGCTGTGGGCGGAACCGTTGCCGGTTATAACGCAATCGCCCGCGCGGACAATCGCCTCCTTCCCGCCGTCATGCACCAGAGCCTCGCCGCTCTGAATCACGTAGTATTCAATCTCGCCGTTATGGACATGCTCGCCGATAGAAGCGCCAGGCGGCAGCGTAATTTCCGCAAACAATTTTTCGTGCCGGAACACCTCGCGCGGCGCGTGGTGGGTAAACGTTATAACCCCTTCCCCGCCGCGGGCATTTTCAAGCCGCTCCTGGCGCTGTTCTTCCTTTCGTATAATCATACCGTTCCTCCGGTTTTGGAATTGGCCTATATTAGAGCTGTTCTGAAACTTCAGTTTTAGAACAGCTTCCGCTTAAAAATGCATGTTTCGTCGGACTTTAGTCCGCAGGCTTTAGCCTGAGAAACTGCAAGACTTATTCCGAAACCAACCGGGTTTTGGAACAAGTCTATTATAGGCAAAACCTGTAAAACCGGCTACACTCAACACCATGAGAAAACGTTTTTCCGTTTTTTGCCTGTTTTTCGTGTACGATGCGGCCAGGCTGGCATTTATCACGGAGCTTTTTGCGCGCTTTTTATCCGGCGGCGGCGCCGGAGCGCTACCAGCCGTCGCGTTGACCGCCCCGCTGGCGGCCCCCCACGCACTCTTTCCGCTCATGGCCTTTTTTTTCTGGCGCGATACGGAACGCTGCCGCGCCTTCATCCCGCTGTACACCGCCGGAAAATGCATCTGCGCGATCTGCCTCGCCGCCGCCGCACTCTTTCAACTCGTAACCAGCCCCCAGCCGGCAATGGCGACCCTCCTGCAAGGCCTCGCCCTCGAAAAAGAAGGCTTTTTACTCCTCACCGCACTGGCAGCCCTCTCCTTCGTGGACACACTCACCGCAATCGCCCTCGCCATAAAAAGCCGCCGCCTCTGAATCAGCAGCCAGTTTTGGGCGCATCTGCCTACGGCAGACCGGGCTATCCGTTCCAATCTTTTTGCTGCGCAAAAAGTATTTCCACTACTATCCCTTGCGCGTCGCAAAAACGCCATCCATGGCGTTTTTGCTTCTGTAGTTTGCGCTGTGCGCAAACTACAGACTTGGACACCAGCCGCCGTCCATGGCGGCGCATCCATGCCGTTTTGACCTTGCTGTAGTTTACGCTTTGCGTAAACTACAAGCCCAAAGTGCTGCGCACTTTGGGCAGGCATCCATGCCGGCTACCCCCCCTGACCCCCGAAACCCGCCCCCCGATCCCAAACTGAAGTTTTGCAGCAACCTTATGTATTACCCTTTTAAATAGACTGAAAATATGAAAAAACACAATCTTTTT
>JAITGR010000085.1 GCA_031280455.1 Spirochaetaceae bacterium | reverse complement strand
AAAAAGATTGGAGCGGATAGCCCGGTTTTTGGCGCAAAAATCCGCATTCATGCGGATTTTTGCGCTGTGTTTTGCTTTGCAAAACAACAAGCCCAAAGTGCGTAGCACTTTGGGCAAGGCGCGAGAAGCGCCTTGCTTTCTTGTACCGCCATCCATGGCGGGCAAAAATGCGCCCCAAATTTAATGCTTGATGTAATCAGCATTGCGAAAAGGATTGTGCATGGCGTTTGAGATTGTCGCTACAGGCCGCGCGTTGCCGGAGAATCGCGTTACTAACGAAGAACTTGCCAAAACGGTCGATACCAGCGACGAATGGATTCGCTCGCATACCGGCATAGGTTCCCGCTACATTGCCGGGCCGGAGCTTGCCAATAGCGAGCTTGCGACGCGGGCGGCCAGGAACGCGGTTGCCATGCTTGCCGAAAAAACCGGCGAGAGCGCCGAGGCGGTTATCGCCAGCATTGACGTTATCATTTTTGCGACGGCTTCCGGCGATTATCTGGGCGGCATCCCGCCGTCCGCGTGTCTTGTGCAGCACGCGCTCGGAGCGGCGGGCGCGGCGGCGTTTGACATTGCCGTGTGCTGCACGGGCTTTATTTACGGCCTGGACATAGCCAGCGGCCTTCTTGCCGTGCAGGAAAAACGCCGCCGCGCGCTGCTGGTGTGTTCCGAATTGCTGTCGCGGCTTACCGACTGGTCCGACCGCGGCACCTGCGTGCTGTTTGGCGACGGCGCGGCGGCGGTTATCATCGAAAAAACCGCCGCCCCCCAGTCCGGCGGCGGCCGGCGGGGGATTTTGCGCTGCATGCTCGGCGCTGACGGTTCGGGGGCGTCCAGTCTGATGATACGGCGCGGCGGGTCGCGTAACCCGTACAAAAGCGGCGAGATTGTGGATACGCCGCCGCATATCGAAATGGACGGGCGGGCGGTGTACAACTTCGCGGTAAAAACGCTCACCGCGACAATCACCAGCCTTTTGGAAGCGGAGCGTCTGCGCCTCGAGGACGTGGCGCTTGTCATTCCGCATCAGGCTAACGCGCGCATTGTCGAGGCGGCGAAAAAACGCGCCGGTATTCCCGACGGCAAGGTGTATACAAATATGGAAGAATACGCCAACACGTCCGCCGCTTCCATTCCCATCGCGCTGGACGAGGCGCATCGTTCCGGCAGGCTGAAAACCGGCGATATTCTTTTGTGTGTCGGCTTTGGCGGCGGTTTGACGTACGGAGGAGCGTTGATTGTATGGTAATTCCTAAAAAAGCGGCGTTTTTGTTTCCCGGGCAGGGGTCGCAGTACCCGGGTATGGCGCTGGATTTACATGAACGGAGCGCCGGTGTGCGCGATTTGTTCGCCATTGCCGCCAGTGTGCTGGGGCGCGATATGCGAAAGCTGCTTGCTGAAAGCGACGAAGCGGCGTTAAAACAGACCGAAGTCGCCCAGTGCGCCGTTACGCTGGCCAATCTTGCCAGCGCCGCGTTTCTTGCCGAAAATGGCGTGCGCGCCGCTCTGTGCTCAGGCCACAGTCTGGGCGAGTACGCCGCGCTGCGGGAGGCGGGGGTCATCTCTACCGAAGACTGCTTTGCGCTGGTTCGTGAGCGCGGGCGCGCTATGGCCGGCGCGGCTGCGCAGGACGCGGGTGCCCCGCCGGAGGCAGGGATGGCGGCGGTGCTCGGGCTGGACGGCGGCGAAGTGGAGCGCCTGATTGAACAGTGGCGGGAAGCGGGCTTGCCGGGGCTTTTCGCCGCGAATTTCAACGCCGCCCGCCAAACGGTTATTTCGGGGACGCGGGAAGCGCTGCGGGAAGCGGAAATCCGGTTTAAGGAAGCTGGCGCGCGGCGGGTGCTGCCGCTTAAAGTTTCCGGCCCGTTCCACAGCCCGCTTATGGCGGACGCCGCCGAACGGTTTTCCGGCTTTCTTGCGACTGTCAACTTTCAAAACCCCGCCATTCCGTTTTTTTCCAATGTAACCGGCGGCATAGTCCAAACCGGCGCCGAAGCGAAAGAGCTCGCTCTGCGGCAGATAACCGCGCCGGTGCGCTGGACGGCGGTGCAGGCGGCGCTTGCCGCGCTGGAGCCGGACGCGCTGTTTGAAGCGGGACCCGGGCGCGTGCTGCAAGGCCTGTGGGCAGATACCGGCGCGTCCGCGCCCTGCTATGCGGCGGGGAAAGCGGCGGACATAGACACATTCCTCCAGAAATCAGCGTTACCCTAAGGAAAACGCTGATTAACTCGGAATTCAACCGCGAATGGACGCGAATAAAATAAAAAATGAGAAAGGAGAAATCTACGAAATAGACCGTATCACTGCTGTTTATTCGCGTAATTCGTTATAATTCGCGTACATTCGCGGATTTCTCAATTCTCAATTAATCATCGCTACCCTAAGGGGCGGGAACGAACGACAGTATGCGCGCGATAATGGTGTCCGCGTCCAGATTGTCCGCTTCGGCCTCGTACGACAAAATCAGCCGGTGCCGCAAGACCGGCAGCGCCGCTTTTTTAACATCGTCGGGGCGCACAAACGGCGAGCCGTCGAACAGCGC
>JAITGR010000060.1 GCA_031280455.1 Spirochaetaceae bacterium | reverse complement strand
ACTGGCGGCGGCCAGCGCCGTTGTGCGCCGGCAAATCAGCGGCGCCGACGACAAACTAATTGCCGAGCAGGCCTTGAACGACATTGGCGATAAATCGCCAGGCGGCCTATCGCCACGGCACGGGGGCTAGGCGTGTTCGCGGCGGAGCGCTGGGCGGACGCGTTTATCGCGGTGTGCGTGGGAAGCCGCGGCGCTGTTCCGGCGTTAAACGATGCCGAATACGCCGCGGCCTGCGAAGGGCTGGATGTGCTGCGCGCCGTCGCGGAAGCCTGGGGCAGGCGGCTGCGGCAATGGCGCGGCCAGCGCGATGCCGGCCTAATGCGCGCCGCGCTGGAGAGCGCGCTGCAAAAGAGCGGCGCGGGCGCGGAAAGCAGGCCGGTAAAAGCGGCCGTTGCTGTTCTGGCGCTGCTGGTACAAAAAAATCACGGGGCGGAGGCCCTGCGGGTAAGCCTGGCGGTAGAGCGGCGGGCGAAGGCGCTGGCCGGCGTTCAGGACGTAACCCTGGAAACGCCCGCCGCGCCGGACGAGGAATTTCTGGCGCAATTTACCGCCGCGATAGCGCGTAAAACCGGCGCGAAAAAAGTTTTGCTGGAAAAAAAGACGCGGCCTGAGTTGCTCGGCGGTTTTTGCGTCCGCGTCGGCTGCCAGCGGCTGGATTACAGCGTTGCCGGAGAAATCCGGCGCATGAAAAAAGCGTTCGGCGCGTCATAAAAGTAAGAGGTAGCAAGTGCAATTCGGCGATTTAACAAAAGTTCTGCAAGAAGAAATCTCTGCCTGGGAGCCGGACGTTTCCACCGAAACCGTCGGTTTTGTCGGGCAGGTCGGCGATTCGGTGGCGACGGTGCGCGGCTTAGACCAAGCCATGTACGGCGAGCTGATTGAATTCAGTTCGGGGGCAAAAGGCATCGCGCTCAATCTGGAGGAAGACGGCGTAGGCTGTGTGCTTATGTCAGGCGAATCGAATGTGCGCGACGGCGAGGAAGCGCGCGGCACGGGGCGGGTTGTTTCGGTGCCGGCAGGCGACGCGCTTCTGGGGCGGGTGGTAAACCCGCTGGGCGAGCCGGTCGATGGCAAAGGCCTTATTCAGACCGAAGCCTTTTACCCGATTGAAGCGCCGGCGCCGCCGGTTCTGGAACGCTCGCCGGTAAACACCCCCCTGCAAACGGGGATTTTGTCGGTGGACGCGATGATACCCATAGGCCGCGGCCAGCGCGAGCTTATCATAGGCGACCGGCAGACGGGAAAAACAGCTATCGCTATTGACACCATTATCAACCAAAAAGGCAAGGACATGTACTGCGTGTACTGCGCTATCGGACAGAAATCGTCGTCGGTAGCGGCTATCATGCACAATCTTGAACAACACGGCGCGCTCGGCTATACCTTTGTCGTGCTCGCGTCCGCCTCCGATTCGGCGGCGCTGCAATATTTGGCACCGTACGCGGCGGTTGCTATGGCGGAATTTTTCATGCACAAGGGCAAGGACGTGCTTGTCGTGTACGATGACTTATCCAAGCACGCGGTCGCGTACAGAACCATATCGTTGCTGCTGCGCCGTCCGCCCGGACGCGAGGCCTTCCCCGGCGACGTGTTCTACCTGCACTCGCGGCTGCTGGAGCGCTCGGCGAAACTGTCGGCGGACAAAGGCGGCGGGTCAATAACCGCCCTGCCCATTGTGGAAACGCAGGCCGGCGACATCAGTTCGTATATCCCGACAAACGTCATTTCAATAACGGACGGGCAAATATTTCTGGATTCCGAATTGTTTAACTCCGGTTTTCGTCCGGCTATCGACGTGGGGCTTTCGGTTAGCCGCGTCGGCGGGACGGCGCAGCGCAAGGCCGTCCGCAAAGTGTCGGGGCGCTTGCGGCTCGATTTGGCGCAATATCGTGAAATGGCGGCGTTTGCCCAGTTCGGCAGCGACCTGGACAAAGCGACGCAGGACAAACTGGTGCAGGGCGAGCGGATTATGGAAGCGCTCAAACAGCCGCAATTTTCGCCATACACCATGGAAGAAGAAGCCATTTTGCTGTTTATCGCGGTTCACGGCTATTTAAGCAAGATAAAGCGGGAGGAAGTGGCCGAATTTTCGCGCGCCTTCCTTACCTATCTTACCGTGAACAACGGCGATACCGTCAAAAAAATCGCGGAAGACGGGGATATAACCATGGAAATGGAGCAGGACATCGAACTTTCCGCGGGTAAATTTGTGGAACAGTGGGCAAAACGCGCGGCGTAAGGTAAAAACGACGTGAATTCCACTTACATTTGTCAGGTATACCGCCGGTTTATTGACAAGTTTTGGGGAATGTAGTATTATACCGTTAGCCGCTGGTTCGGTAGCTTTTCATCTTTGCTTTACGGCAGGATTCCGAACCATAGGTTTGCCCCCCGGGTTTCATCACCTCCTTTTCCCGGGGGGTTGTTTTTTTTTCAGCCCGCTGTTGCCGTAAGGATACCCCTATGAAATACCACGATATGAGTGTAGCGTTGTACCACAACTGCCCCGCCTGGCCGGAGCGCGCGCTGCCTGAGTTTTCCCGCTGCGCCGTCCACGGCGTTGACGGCGTTATGTGCGAGCGCGTTGTTATGGACACCCATACCGGAACGCACCTGGACGCGCCGCTGCATTTTTTCCCGGACGGAATCTCCATAGACAAAATGCCGCTGGAAGCCTTTTGCGGGCGGGCGCATCTGGTCGACCTCTTGGGCATAGCGCCCCGCGCGCCCATAGGCCCGGACGAACTGCGCTCTGGCACGCGGGATGTGGGGCAGGGCGATATTGTGCTGCTGCGCACAGGTTGGACGCGGCGGCGCGGGTATTCGCCTGAGTACTACCACGATTGGCCGTATTTGTCCAAAGACGGCGCGCTGTTTTTGCTGAAAAAAAAGATAAAGGGCGCGGGCATCGACGCCATGAGCATGGGGGGCTGGTACGAAAACACAGGCCGCCCCTGCCACGAAGTGCTGCTGGGTGCCGGTGTGTGGCTTGTTGAAGAGCTGTTTTTCCCCGAGGAGTTAATGCGCCACAAAACCTGCCAGTTTACCGCCGTCCCGTTAAAACTCCAGGATTTTGGCGGCTCACCCACCCGCGCCTTTGCCGTTACCGCAGACTGAAGGCGCGGCCATAAGCAGGTCGAAGCCGCTTCTGCCGCGAATAACGCCGCGCGCGAAAGTCCCCGGCGTAAGCGTGTTTTTTGTCTGGATAATAACGCCGCCGTCGACATCCGGCGCGCTGCACGCAAGCCGCCCAAGGTACAGGTTTTCTTCCGCGTTTACTAAAACACCCGCGCCGGCCTCTGCCGCCGCTTCTACAAGCACTGTCGCCTGACGGTCGAGGAGCGCGTCCAAAAACCGCGCCGTAATGGGAACCTGGGCGCGCTCCAGCGCTTCCTGCCGCCGTGCGGCGGTTTTTCGGGACGGCACTGCGCCCAGGGTGGCCGCGTGTGCGGCTGCCGGCGTGCCTTCTTCCGGCGAATAGCGGAAACAGCCTATCCAGGTAAGCGCGGCTGCTTGCTGAAAATCCAGCAAAACCTGAAAATCCTCCTCCGTTTCGCCAGGAAAACCGCAGAGAAACGTAGAACGAATGGCCGCGCCGGGGAGCGCGCCGCGTATGGTCTTGATGAGGGTCTGGTACTGTTCGCTCCCGCCGCGCCGGTTCATTGCCCGCAGCACTTTGGGGGAAGCGTGCTGGAACGGCAGGTCGAAGTAGGGAAGTATGCGCGTGTCGGCCTGCGCGACGGGCAGTATTTCGTAGGGAAAATGGTCGGGGTGCAGGTACAACAGGCGTATCCAAAAATCGCCTTGTATGCGGGTAATGCGCTCTAAAAGGCTGGCAAGCCGGC
>JAITGR010000065.1 GCA_031280455.1 Spirochaetaceae bacterium | reverse complement strand
CCGCGACTCGCGCTTTTGCCGTGCGGATGTCTGAGCCAATCCCAAAAAACCGGTTGCTTTGGGGATTGGCAACCCGCACATTCACCTTACCAGACGGCGTTTTTTTTGTCTAGTGAGGCACCGATTAAATGCCAACGAGCATTTAATCAGTGCCTCTTACCCGTAATTGCGTAATGAAATGAGCCGCCGTCCATGGCGGGGGCTGGTTACTGTCCGGTTGGGCGCGTGTATTCGGCGATTTTTTCGGCAGCGGCAGCGTAGTCAAACGTGTCCAAAAGAGCGCGCAGGCTTACCAGTAGGCCGCCGCCGCTGGTGTAGGTGTAGGCGGTAAGCTCGGCCAGCAGGGGATCTATCGCCGCCGCGTCGTAGCCGGCGCAGGCTTCCCGCAGTTTTTCCAGCGTTTCCCGCGACGGGGCAGACCGAGCCGCCTTGGGCTGCTCCTGGTTTTTTGTCTGCACGATGGCCTTAAAATCCGCTATCAGTTTTCTTGTCGCGGCGATATACGCGGCGTTGTGCTCCAGGATGTACGCCGCGTCGCCTGCCTGCGCGGCGCGTTCCAGACGATCCGACTGCGCGCCGACAACTTCCGCCCCGATAGTCCGCGCCGCGCCTTTAATACCGTGAACGACAATTTGATACTCGGCGGTGTTAAGCGTATCGGCAGTTGTAAGTTCTATTTTTTCCAGCAGCGCCGGCGTGTTGTCTACAAATGATTGTATAATGTTCATGTATGTATATTTTTCGCCAAAGCGGTTAAAGCCGTTGGCGTAATTTACACCGTCTACCGGCGGCAGGTCAATGTGTTTGCCAGCCTTTACGTCTTCCGGCTTTTTACCGTCGAGCGTGTTGACGCGCTCTATTTTTTCCAGCGGTAAATATTTGTGTAACACCGCGTTTAACGCTGATTCTTCAATTGGTTTAGAAATAAAGTCGTCCATACCGGCGGAGAGGAACGTTTCTTTTGCGCCGGTTACCGCGTTCGCGCTCAACGCGACAATGGGCACCGAACGGTTCCATTTTGAAAGCGCGCCGCAGGTCGCGCGGATAAGCGCCGTTGCCTCCAGCCCGTCCATGCCGGCCATCAGGTGGTCCATGAATATCAGGTCGTAGCGCTGCTGACGCGCCATATCGACGGCTTCCGCGCCGGAGTTTGCTAAATCGGCGTGGATGTTGTGTTTGAGCAAAAATCCTTTTGCGACAGAAAGATTTATATCCATGTCGTCAACCACGAGTACCCGCACCTGCTCGCCTGGTTTGACAATCACGTACTGCTGGCGCACGTCGTCCGGCTCGACCTGGGTTTTGTCGCCGGCACCGGCGGGCAGACGTATGTAAAACGTGGTTCCCTTGCCGTAGGTGCTTTCAAAGTCGATGCTGCCGTGCATAAGCCGCAGCAGTTCGCTGGTTATGGCCAGCCCCAGGCCAGTTCCCTTAACGCCCCTGTTTTTTCGCGTGTCAAGCTGCTGAAACGCGTGGAACAGCGCCGGGCGGTCTTCTTCTTTTATGCCGATGCCGGTGTCTTTGACGCTGACAAGCAGCAGGCCCCTGCCGCTCTCGCGCCCGTCGGCCGTCCACTGGACCCGCACATACACAACGCCCGATTCGGTGTACTTTACCGCGTTGTTAATAACGTTGGTAATCACCTGCCGCACACGCACTTCGTCGCCGTACAAGACCGGCGGGACGTTCGCGTCTATCCGGCATTCAAAATTGAGGTTCTTGTTCTCCGCGATAAACCGCGATATAGAACAAATGTTGTTGAACAGCGCGCAAAAATTGTAGTGTACAGGAATTAGGTCGAGTTTGCCCGCTTCAATTTTTGAAAAGTCCAGGATGTCGTTAATGATGTGCAGCAAGGTTTTGGCCATTTTCTTTATGTTTCCAAAATAATCTTTTTGCAGTGTGGATAAATTGTTGAGCGGCATCAGCTCGCTCATGCCGATTATCGCGTTCATCGGCGTGCGTATTTCGTGGCTCATGTTCGCCAAAAACGCGCTTTTGGTGATGGACGCGCGCTCGGCCAGGGCGAGCATTTTTTCGACTTCGGCATTGTGTTTTAGGATTTGCATGAAGGGCTTAACCAGTGCGCCGGATACAAGGACGGCCGCGACGGCGCCTATGAACAAAAACATAAGGCTTGCCAGTATCATCATGTATTTTGCGCGGCTGGCGGGGCTTTCTTTGACCGGCGCGGCGGCGGCGATAGTCCAGTTGTCTGTTCCGGGGATGCGGGTAAATACGCCGATGCGTTTGGCGCCGTTGTAGGTGTACGGGAACGCGCCGCTTTCGGCGGTTTGCATCAGCGAAATAAAGCGCGCTGCCGATGGCTCTTCGGCGCGCAGGCGTTCATCGCTCTGGTAGTTGCGCTGTTGCAGCACGTAATCCAGCCGCGTGCCGGCGAGCAGCATACCCGCGCCGTCGGTAATGTAGATGTTGCCGGTTTGCCATATCTTGTAGCGTTCCAGTATGTCGTGCAGAAACAGGCCGTCGAAACCGGCGGCAAACACCCGCCCGCCGTCCGCCGGTGTTAAAACCCAGATAAGGAGCGCATCCCGGATGCCGTGTTCCGCCGCGAGGACGGGGTTGACTTCCGTCGAGCTGATGACCGTTTCGCCCGCGGCGGCGCGCGCGCGGAGGGGGGCGCGAATGTGCGCGGGCGCGGCGTTCCACCACGCGACGGCCTCGCCATCTGTCCCCAGGAGCGCGGCGGCGCGCAGCCGGCTGGCTTCGGCCTCGCCGTCCTGGGCAAGGCCGCTGAGCGGCGCGGCTGCAGCCGTGGCAGCCAGGCGGCGGGTGAGGGTTGTGCGCCGCGCCAACCCCTCGTGGACAAGGCCGGCGGCCAGGTTCGCAATAACGCGCAGTTCGTTTCCGGTGATGTATTCAATTGTTTTTTTCGAGAAAAAAAGGCTGGAAAAAATAGTGAACACGGTAATGGCGGCGATAATGCCGGTAATTACCAGTGCTATTTTTACCCGAATCCGCATGCAGTACCTCGATCTTGTTGGGGCGAATGCGCCCAAGCACTGTTGCTATCATAAATAAAACAATAGGGTGCGTCTATCCAACGGTGCAGATATTTGTTACAGGCGCGCCCCGGTTTTACCGGCCAAAGAGGGGCAGTTTACTGTATTTGTACCATTTTCCGGCGGCGGTTTTGCGTTCTTCCCGCAGTTTTTTCAGCACGAACGCCGCAAACTCGTCGGCGTGTTCCGTGCCGGCGGCGGCTTCCGGCGCGGTAAAGCCCAGCACGTTTTCGCCGGTGGCTATTGTCGCGCCGGCAAAGGCGGTAAACGCGGCGCTGACGGTTTTTCCCAGCACCCCGCCGAGCGCGCCGGAGTCCGCTGCGACAAACGCTATCTGACCGGTCTGCCGGGTTTGGAATAGCTGGCGCAGTTCGCGGGTCAAAAACAGAAAACTTTTTATGTGCCGGTCTATAACGGCGTCAATTTCCGCCGCGTCAGGTTCGACGGTAAGAAAACGCGGCGGCGGCGCGCACACCAAAAGCGCGGTGTCCAGCGCGGCGAGCCGGTTGCGGGCGGCCGTTACAAGCGTCCGCGCGGAACGCGGGCTGTGCGCGTTCCAGTCAAGCAGGGCGGCGCTTCCTTCCGGCGCGCCGGAACGCTTGAACTCCGCGCTGTCTTTGGGGAGCGGCGCGCACGTACACGGTACGCCTTCTCGTGCCGCCTCCCGGACAAGCGCGTTGAGTACGAGGCTTTCGCCGCCAGCAATTAACAATCCGTGCATTTCAGTCATGACCAGTTTTCAGTTGCCGGTTGTCAGTTGCCGGTTTTTTGGCGATAGACCGGAACAAACCGGCGTGTGCTATCCCCGCTCCGGTATGGCGGCGTAAAGACTGACAACTGATTACTGAACAGCGGCTGATGGGAGTCGAACCCACGTCTCCAGCTTGGAAGGCTGGAGTAATAGCCGTTATACGACAGCCGCGTTTGTGTGTGCGTTCTCCTTCAACCGGCGCTGTCCTCCAGAACGTCTTCCGCGAGGGCGCGGGCCGGGACACCCGCAGTGCCCCCCGAAGGGACACCCGCCGCAGTTTCCACCGTAAAGTGGTACATACCGCCGCTCCAGTCTACCGCCGCAAAGCCGCCTTTGGATAGCCGCCCAAACAGCACTTCGTCCACAAAAAACGTTTTTATTTTTTCTTCTATTATGCGAGCCGAATTCCGCGCGCCAAATTCCTTGCTGTAGCCGTCTTCGGCCAGATGTTCGCGGCAACTGTCGCTCAGCCGTATGCTCACGTTTTTTTCGGCAAGCTGAACGCGGAATTCTTCCAGCTCTTTATCGACAATCGCCAGCATAATGTCTTTTGAAAGATGCCCGAACTTTACCACCGTGTCCAGCCGGTTGCGGAACTCCGGCGTAAAGATTTTTTCGACTGCGTTATTTACCGCGCTGTCATGGTCGACAATGCGCTCACCAAACCCGATAAGGCTTTGCCCAATCTCTCTCGCGCCGGCGTTGCTGGTCATTATCAGAATCGCGTTGCGAAAATCCGCTTTGCGCCCATTGTTGTCCGTCAAGGTCGCATAGTCCATTATTTGCAGCAGAATGTTGTAAATGTCGGCGTGCGCCTTTTCAATTTCGTCCAAAAGAAGAACACAATGCGGCTGTTTGCGCACGGTTTCCGTTAAAAGCCCGCCTTCCTCGTAGCCCACGTAGCCCGGCGGCGACCCGATAAGCCGCGATATGGTGTGCTTTTCCTGGTATTCGCTCATGTCAAAGCGGTGCAACGGCAGCCCCAAAAGCTCGGCGAGGTTTTTTGCCAATTCGGTCTTGCCAACGCCGGTAGGCCCTGCGAACAGCACATTGGCAACCGGCTTCTGCGCGGCACGAAAGCCGGCGCGGGAACGCTTGACCGCTTTTACCACGGCGCTGACCGCCTCGTCCTGCCCGAACACCCGCTGGCGCAGCTTGTCCTCCAGGTAACGCAGCTTATCGCGCTCATGCTCGCCGACAGAACGCTCCGGCACCTTCGCAATATGCGCGACCACCGTTTCAATCTGCGCAAGCCCTATCGTTACCGTTTCGCCGCGCGCCTGCTGCTCGCTGCCGGCTGTCCGCGCCGGCTTTCCCAGCCACCCCAAAAACCGCTTTTTCTCGGCGGCATCCTCCCGCTCGCTCTCCTCGGCTGAAACACCCGAACTTGTCTGCTTGCCGGACGTTTCGCGCCAGGCTTGTATACGCGCCGCCGCGCCCGCCTCGTCAAGAACATCTACCGCTTTGTCGGGCAAGCGACGCTCGGTAATGTACTGCGCCGAAAGCCGGACAGCCGCGCCGACCGCCTCGTCAGTGTAGCGGACATTGTGGTACTCCTCGTACCTGGATTTAAGGCCGGCGAGTATCTGTATCGCGTCGTCCTCGCTCGGCTCCTCAATATCAATTTTCTGAAACCGCCGCGACAAGGCGTGGTCTTTGCTAATGTACTTTTTGTACTCCTCGTGCGTCGTACTGCCGATACACCGGAGCTTGCCAGTCGTCAACGCCGGCTTCAACAAGTTTGAAGCATCCAGCGCGCTGCCGGACGCCGAGCCCGCGCCGACCACCGTATGAATTTCGTCGATAAAGAGTATCGCTTTTTCCTTCTTTTGCACCTCTTCGACAACCTTTTTAATGCGCTCTTCAAAATCGCCGCGAAACCGCGTCCCCGCGATAAGCGACCCCATATCCAGCGAGTACAGCGCAAAATCGCGCAAACCAGGCGGCACCGCCCCCGCGGCGATACGCTGGGCAATGCCTTCCGTAATGGCCGTTTTTCCCACACCGGAATCGCCTACATGAATCGGATTGTTTTTAAGCCGCCGGCACAAAACCTGAATCGTGCGGTCTAGCTCAGCCTCCCGCCCAATGACCGGTTCCAGCCGGTTATCCCGCGCAAGCGCCGTTAATTCCGTCGCGTACCGCTCCAGCGCGCTCCGCTTACTCGACTTTTTCTGCGTATCGCCAACCGTCCCGTCATCGTCAGCCGCCACCAAATTATTCGCGTGCACACGGTCGGCGCGGAAAAATTTCTGCGACTCTTCAGTTTCACCATCGTACCCGTGCGCGAGAACCCGCAGCAACTCGAAGCGCGTTACCCCGAATTTCCGCAAAAAATACGCGCAATGGTTGTTTTCCTCGTCAAACAACGAAACAAGAATATCGGAAACTCCCAAAAATTCCTTTTGACACGATTTACTCTGCAGCACCGCGCGTTCTATCACATTCTGAAACCCGACTGTCTGCGTCGGCTCACGGTCAATCGCAAGAATCTGCTGAAAATAACTCTCCATCCCGTTTTTCAGCGCCGGCAAATTCGCCCCCGCCGCCTTAAAAATATCCTGAATTTCAGAAAAATTGAGCGCCGCGTACAAGATGTGCTCCGGCGTAAGATATTCATGCCGGCGCATCCGCGCTTCGGTATACGCCGCGTTAATAATAGACTGCGCGTGATTATTGATTTTCATTAAGCCTTCTCCACGATACAACGCAGCGGAAACCCATTATTCTCCGCCGCGGCATGTACCTGATTCATTTTGGTCAGAGCAATATCCTTGCTGTAACAGCCAGCCACCCCCCGGCCCTTTTTGTGAACATCCAGCATAATACGCTCCGCCTCCTGCGGCCCATGATTAAAAATAGCGACAATAACCCCCGTAACAAAGTCCATAGGCGTAAAATTATCGTTAAGCAGAATGACATAAAAATTGTCCGGCGACTTTAATTTTTGCTTACGTTTGACCGAAAGCCCTGCCACATGAGCCATGCCACCAATGGTATAAAACCCCGCCATTTTTGTCTAGTGAAGCGTTGATTGCGCCATACATGGCGAGCGCCATACATGGCGAGCGCCATACATGGCAAAAGCGCGTCGCGTAAAACAAACCACGGAAAAACGCGGAAAGGACACGGAATTTCGGTCTCTTTCCGCGTGGTTTCCGTGCTTTCCGTGGTTAAATCCGAATAAATCAGTGCTTTCTTATAGGCGCTGGGGCGAGCGGCGGGCGGAATTATGGAACACAAACGAAAGCGGATTATGCCGCGATTCGGTATATTCGAACATTCTGCCGTCAGAATCGTACACTTGATGGCTCAAAACAGCGACACAATTAAGGCCGTCCAGCGCAAGATGTTTTTTGTCGAGCTTATCCGCCCGCGCGACCGTAATTTTTTGCTTGCGCGCGACAATAGCGAGTCCCGTTGTATGTTCCAGAAAATCGTAAATCGAATCCTCGGCTAATTCTTTGGTAAGACCGGCGGCGACAGTCTGCAAAAAGAAATTATGGTCGATAATTTGCGCCACCCCGTCAACATACCGGACGCGCACAACAGCCGCCAGCGGTGTCCCCACCGGAAAAAGGCTGCGCCGCGCCAGCGCGCCGTCGGCCAGCCTCGTGTCTATAGCCAGCACCCGTGTCGACACAACACGCCCCGTCCTGACGGCGAACTCTTTTAGCGTTTCAATTCCATTCAGAATAATCTGCGGCCTTTCACGCTTTTCGTAAATAACAAAAACACCCTTGCCGCGCCGCGGCAAAAGCCAGCCATCCTCCACCAACATCGCAATCGCGCGGCGCACCGTATTACGAACAGACCCATACTGTTCAACAAGCGCCGCCTCGGATGGCAACAGTCCCCCGTACGGATACCGTCCCGTCTCAATATCCGACTTCAGTCCCGCATAAATAGCAGCATATTTCGTGCAATTCATATTAAAGATAGTAATGACAAAAAAAACACTTGAGAAGGGCGCATTCCCGCCCCGCCCCCGCCCTTGACGATTTTTTTTACTCTGGGTAAGATGATGTTAACGAACGGTCGTAAACATACGAGCCGCCGGATGCATACGGTAGAAGAAAAGGCGCTCCCACAAAGGATGCGGGGGTGCTGTAATTTGATAAATAGGAGTTAAAAATGACGAAAAAGACGATTTCGCGGGTGGTCTGCGCGGCGTGTGTCGTGCTTGCGGTCTCTTGTGATAAAAAGGCGGCAAAAGCGGCGGAGGAAGCGAAGAACGAGAAGCCGGTTTTCGCGGTGAACACGACGACGGCGAGCGCGGGCGAAATTGAAGATTATCTCGCGCTTTCTGGTGATATTGTCGCCGCTTCGACGGTGGATGTTTTTTCTGACGCGGCGGGAAAGATTTCCCGGGTGTATGTCTCGAATGGCAGCAGAGTGCGGAGCGGCCAGCCGGTTGCGCTGGTTGACCCGTCCAAGCCGGGTATGAGTTACACAAATTATAGCGTGCGCGCGCCGATTTCCGGCATTGTTGTCGCGCTGCCGGCCCAGGTGGGCATGACAATAAGCCAGGCGGTCTCGGTCGCCAGAATTTCGGGCACCGGCGCGCTCGAAATCGCGCTGAATATACCGGAGCGCTTTATCTCAAAAATCGCGGTGAACCAAAAGTGCGAAGTTACGCTGGACGCCTATCCGGGGGAATTATTTCGCGGGAATGTGCGCGAGGTGAGTCCGGTTGTCGACAGCGCGTCGCGGACTATGGCGATAAAAGTGAACGTCGAAAATCAGGCGTCGCGGCTTAAAGCCGGCATGTTCGCCAAAGTTAAAATAATCACGCAGACAAAAACCGGCATTGTAAAGATTCCCGCCGGCGCGCTTGTTGAGCGTATGGACGAGCAGTTTGTGTTTACCATCGCGCCCGACCCCGACAGCGACGACCCGGCGTTTCTGGTGGCGAAAAAAACCTATGTAAAGCCCGGCATAAATGTAGACAATGTGCTGGAAATTCAGGAAGGGCTTGCCGCGGATGAAGAAATTATCAGCAAGGGACAGTCGCTGCTTTCTGACGGGGCGCGGATTCGGGTGATTGCCCGCACGCCGGCCATTCCCTGAATTCTGTAAGGAACACGTATGAGTATATCAAAAACAGTCGTCAATCGACCGACGACGGTGTTAATTATCTTTTTACTGCTTATCGGCCTGGGCTTTTTCGCGCTGGCGAACTTGCCCATCGACCTTTTCCCCGAAATAAACCCTCCCTACCTGGTGGTGAACACGACCTACGCCGGCGCCGGCCCAGAGGAAGTGGAGCGGACGGTTACCCGCGTGCTGGAGGCGGCGCTCGCGAGCGTTTCGGGCCTTGAGAAAGTTACCTCAACATCGTCCAAGGGCGCGAGCATGGTCATTATGCAGTTTACCTACGGCACCGACCTCATCGACGCCTCCAACTCGGTGCGGGACGCCCTGGAACGGACGCGCCGCATTCTGCCGGCTGACGCGGACACGCCGCTTATTTTCCGCTTTGACCCGTCGATGATTCCGATTATGGGGCTTATGGTTACCAGCGATACGCGCAGTCCCGACGAGCTGCGCCAGCTTACCGAAGATACCATCGTCCCGCGCCTGGAGCAAATTAACGGCGTGGCGACCGCGAGTGTCAGCGGCGGGCGGAACAAGATTATCCGCGTCGAAATCCCCGAATCGCGGCTGGAGGCGTACAATCTGACGGTTACGGGCATTCAGGGGCTTATCGCCGCGCAGAACGCGCAGGTTGCCGCCGGTACCATTACCGAAGGCGGGCTTTCGTATATTTTGACGACGATGGGCGAGTACGATTCGCTGGATGACATTCGCAACACCGTCATCGCGTATAAAGGCGGCGGCGTGGTGAACGGGCAGTACATGCAGCCTGTTCCGGTAAAATTGCGCGATATAGCGAATGTGTTTGAAGGCTACAAGGACGAAACAAGTTCGGTTTTTATCGACAATCAGCGGGCTGTGCAGATGACGGTGCAGAAGCAGAGCGGCAAGAATTCGGTGCAGGTTGCCAACGACGTGCGCGCGCGTATTCCCCGCATTGCCAAAGAAGTGCCGCCGGATGTTCAGATAAGCGAGCTGTACAACACGACCGACCAGATTGAAAAGTCGATAAGCCAGGTAACGCAGGCGGCGGTGTCCGGCGCGGCGCTGGCGGTGCTCATCCTGTTCCTGTTCCTGCGCTCGGTTAAGCCGACACTGATTATCGGCATCAGTATTCCGGTGTCGATAGTCGTTACGCTGATGCTGATGTACTTTGCCGGCCTTACGCTGAACCTGATGACGCTGGCCGGCCTTGTGCTGGGTATCGGTATGCTGGTAGACAACTCGATTGTTATTCTGGAAAACATTTACCACTACCGCGAAAAGGGCGCAAAGCTGATACCGGCGGCCATTCTGGGCTCGCACGAGATGCTCACGGCGATTTTCGCCTCGACCTTGACAACGGTGTGCGTGTTCGCGCCGCTGGTTTTGTTTCAGAGTATGCTGGAAATGGCCGGCGAAATGTTCGCGGGGCTGGCGTTTACAGTCGTTATTTCGCTGGGCATTTCGCTGTTCACGGCGATATTCCTGGTGCCGGTGCTGGCCAGCCACTACCTGCCGCTGGTTACCCGCAAGCAAAAGCCGCTGCGGGGCCTGGCCGGCGGGCTGGACAAGGGTTTTGAGGGCTTTTTTACCGGCCTGGACAATGCGTACCGCAAGGCGGTGAGCTGGGTGCTGCGGCACAAAGTGTTTGTCCTCCTGGTGATACTGCTGCTTTTTGGCGGGAGTATTTATCTTGTGCCGAAAATCGGCTGGCAGTTTATGCCGGAGCAGGACCAGGATTCGGTCGTCATTAACATTACCATGCCGCTGGGGACGCCACTGGAAGAAACGTCGCAGGTGTTAAGCCAGTTGCAGGATATTGTTGAAGCCGAAGCGCGCGGGTATACAACGCTGGTGCGTACCGCGGGCGGCGGCGGCGGTTTTATGAGTACGCCGCAGAGCAACACCGGCAGTTTGCGCATCAATCTGCCGGTATACGCCAAGCGCGTTGACGACGCGAGCACCATCAAAACCAAGCTGCAAAAGCACTTTAACCTGTTTCCGGGCGCGGTCTTTAGCTTTGGCGGCGGCGGCGGTTTTGGCGGTTCTAGCAGCCCTGTGGACATTGTGCTGAGGACTGACGACCTGGTAAAAGGAAAGGCCATTGCCGACCAGATTGCGGCGCTGCTGCGGGAAAAACTGCCGGAAGTTACCGACCCGCAAGTCGATTTGCAGGACGGCCTTCCGCAGTACGAAATTCTGCTCGACCGCGAGCGCATGTACGCCCTCGGGCTTAACGCGATGACGGTTGGCAGTGAATTGAAGGCGGCGGTGGACGGGCTGACCGCGACGCGCTACCATGCCGGCAACAACGATTACGACGTGGTGCTGATTCTCGCCGAATCCGACCGCAACAGCCTGCCGGCGCTCGACCGCATTTTTGTAAACAGTCCGGTAACGAACAGCCGCATTCCGCTTTCCAACTTTGCGTCGTTCAATCCGGGCACGGGGCCTATGACGATAAGCCGCGAAAATCAGAGCCGCATTATCCACATAACCTCCGGCGTACAGCGGGGCACCAAACTGAACGTGATGGAAGCGAAACTGCGCGCGCTTATTCAGGCCGAAATCCCCGCCGACGAGGACGTGCTCATCGAGTTCGCCGGCGACAACTCGGAGCTGCTCAAACTGATGCTGCGCTTTGTGCTCATTGTCGTGATTGCTATCGCGCTGGTGTTCGGCGTTATGGCGGCCCTGTTTGAAAGTTTCCGCGACCCGTTTATCATAGTCTTTAACATTCCGCTGGCGCTTATCGGCGTGGTTGCCATTTACGCGGTAACCGGCGATATGTTCAACATTCTGACCGCCGTCGGGCTTTTGGTACTGGTCGGCGTCATTATCAACAACGGCATTGTGCTGGTGGACTACACCAACTTGCTGCGGAAGCGGGGGCTTTCGCTCAACGAAGCCTGCGTGGAGGCGGCGGGGAGCCGTCTGCGGCCTATTTTAATGACCACACTGACGACGGTGCTGGGGCTGGCTCCTATGGCGTTTACCCCGGGCGAAGGCAGCGAAATGGTCGGGCCTATCGGGAAAACGGTGCTGGGCGGGCTTATGCTCGGTACGCTGGGGACGCTGTTCCTCATGCCGACGCTGTACGCGATAATCAACAAGCGTTCCGACCAGCGCGCCGCGAAAGCCGCCGCCCGCCGCGAGCGCATTGCCGCCGGTCTTTCGGGCAAACAAAAGGCGGCAGCCGGCACGGGTAGCCAGAACGGAGGTGAAGTATGATGAGGCTGGAAATTTTTGCGAATAATTCTGTTGAAGAAAATCTGCTGGAAGCGTTTAAGGATTTGGGTGTGGCAAAATGGTACACCAAAATCCCGAATGTCCACGGCGTCGGTTCAAGCGGGCCGCGCATGGGCGACGCAATCTGGCCGGAAGAAAACTTTGTGTTTGTAATCTGGTGCGACGGCGAAGAAGCGCGCGGCATTGCAAGCGCGGTAGAACGGATAAAAGCCCAGTTCCCCGGCGAGGGCATTAAACTGTTCGGGCTTCCCGAAGAGGTCGGGGTGTAACCCAATCCACGGACGGACGCCGCGCTCCCTGGGGCGCGGTTCCTCCGCGGAAACGCAGTTGATTTATGCCCACCCTTAACTGGCTTACCCGCGAACAAGACCTCAAAGCCGCCGCCAATGCCGAATACCGCCTGTTGGTGGAAGAGGAAGCGCACAGCTACGGTGACAGCGACACCGGCAATCTCATAGTCCAGGGCGACAACCTTGAAGCGCTTAAAGCCCTGCTGCCCTTCTATGCCGGGCAGGTAAAGTGCGTCTACATAGACCCGCCCTACAATACCGGAAGCGCGTTTGAACATTATGACGACAACATGGAACATACCCTCTGGCTTTCCATGATGTATCCCCGGCTTAAATTGCTGAAACAATTTTTGAAGGAAGACGGAAGTATTTGGATACAAATTGATAATAATGAGCAAGCCTATTTAGCTGTTATATGTGATGAAATCTTCGGGCGGAAGAATTTTGTACAGAAAATTTCAGTAAAGCGCGCAACACCAGCAGGATTTAAGGTTGTAAATACCGGCCCATTAACAGTGACCGATTATATTTATCTTTATGCAAGAAACAAAGAGAATTTAGCTTATTATCCTCATCGTATAGCGGTTCCGTATGATTCAAATTATAAGTTTTATATAGATAATCCAAATGACAAACCAACAAAATGGATTATTAAAAGCCTTGCTTCGTTATTATATCAAAAATTGAAATTTGCGGATTGGAAAGAAGCAAAAAAGAAATGGGGTAATAGTTGGAAAATTGTACGGGATAGTATGCTTGGCGATTTAGCGATAGAAATGAAAGAGCAAGTAGTTTCTATCAGAGATCCGCATAAACCTTCAGAAAAAATAAAAGCTTTAATGTCAAAATCTAAAATAGAACGTGATACGGTCTTTGTAATTGAGAGAGAATATAATAAACCTATATATATTTATAATGGAGGTTCTTTGTCTTTTTACTCAAATAAGCTGGAAGTTATAGATGGCTCATTAACTCCATCAGAGTTAATTACAGA
>JAITGR010000207.1 GCA_031280455.1 Spirochaetaceae bacterium | reverse complement strand
CCGCTTACTTCGTTATGGTGAAAAAAGATGATTTTCGCGTCCTGCCCGCCCAGTTCGATGGCGACGCGCGCGTGAGGGTACAAGCTGCGCACGGCCAGGCTGTTGGCGACAACTTCCTGTATGTACGGGACTTGCAGCAGCTCGGCAATGTTTTTGCCGCCCGACCCGCACACGGCGATTTTAATGGTACGTTCTGGAAACAGGCCGAAAATTTCTTTAAGAAACGCGAACACCGTCTCGCTCTGGTGCGCGTTATGCCGCTGATACTTGGCAAACACCGTCTGCCGCCCCTCCAGCAGCACCGCTTTTACGGTCGTTGACCCAACATCAATCCCAAGAAGCAAACAATCAGAAACAGCAGAAATACTCATGTGGCCTCTATTTTTCCACAAAATCGAAACGATTCCTAGTAGTCTTAGTCGGATTTCGGATTTCGGGAATTTGGGCGCATGCCCACCAGCGCCAGCGCCGGTGGGCACCGCGCTATCCGCTCCAATCTTTTTGCCTGCGGCAAAAAGTATTTCCGCTACTATCGCTTGCGCTGTTCAAAAACGGCCTCCGTGCCGTTTTTGAACATGCAGTTTGGCTTCGCCAAACTGCACGCTTGGACACCAGCCGCCATCCATGGCGGCCATCCATGCGGATTTTCGGCATGGAGTTTGGCAAAGCCAAACTCAACACTTGGTAATCAGCCGCCATCCATGGCGGCCATCCATGCGGATTTTCGGCATGGAGTTTGGCGAAGCCAAACTCCACACTTGGTAATCAGCCGCTGTCTTCACTTTGGGAAGCAATGATTAAATGCCAACGAGCATTTAATCATTGCTTCTTACCCCGTAATTGCGTAATGAAATGAGCAATTACATAGGGCGACGCTGATTAGATTCGATTTAATCAGCGTCGCCTTAGGGCATCTCTAAAAACTTCAGTTTTTAGAGATGAACCGCTTAAAAATGCGCTTTAATCAGTGGTTCCCTGATATGATGTCAGGTTGTCAGATTTCGCGCTATACTGCTTAAACTGTGGAACAGGAACCCATCCTCATAGGATTGACCGGCCCCATGTGCGCGGGCAAAAACTTCGTTGCCGCACTGCTGGAACGGCGGGGCATCGCGGTTCTCGACGTTGACACGCTGGGACATGCGGCGCTGGAAAAACAGCACGCGGCGGTGCTGCGGCGCTTTGGCCCGTCCGTGCTAAAACCAGGCGGCGGCATCGACCGCCGCGCCCTTGGGTCACTGGTTTTTGGCAGACCGGAGGAACTCGCCGCCCTTGAACGCATCGTCCACCCCGAAGCCGCGCGCCTCACCCTCGACTGGCTGGAACAGCGTAAAGCGGACGGCGCGCGGGTCTGCGCCATTAACGCCGCGCTTCTTGCCAAAACACCGCTCGCCGCCCGCTGCGCCTTTATTCTGCTGGTCAAAGCCCCGCTTGCCACGCGCGTTCTGCGGGCGATACAGCGCGACGGCCTGCCCCTCGGCGAGGTCGCGCGCCGCATAAAAAGTCAGCGCGATTTTACCCGCAAGTTTTTGCCCCAAAATGCCGATATTGTGGGTATATGGAATGGCGGCTGCGGCCTCTTCCCCGCGCGTGAACAGCGAAAACTGGAAAAAAAGATAGACACCGTACTGTGTCAGAAACTTCAGTTTTGGCCGGCAGCGCAGGGTTAGCCCGCGCCAAGGAGCGCAGACTGCTCCAAAAGCGAACCTCCGGTTGGATAAAATCATTGTTTTGAACGCCACCGCCGCCGCGCAATTCCAGAATGAACATGCGGGTACGTGTGCAAAAATCAGCGCGCGTGCCTGTTCGGAATAACACAGAGGGTTGCTATATGGACAAAAAAAAGTTGCTGCTCGTTGCGGCATCAGTCGGTATGTTTCTTGTGATAGTCATGGGCGCGGCGATATTGGTATTTACACCGCGGTCAAAAACAGCGTTTTCCCCGGAAACACCGCCGCGCACCGCCGGCGCGCTGGAGCCGCAAACCGGCACATTCGGCATCCCCGCCGCACCGGACGCGGCGGGACCGGTTCCGCCTGGCTGGATACAAAGACCAGCCGTTCCGCCGCCGGCGTACCCGGAGGGCGGTTACGGCCAGCAAGCAGCCGGCCAGCCCGCGCTGCCGCCCCCGGAATTTCCGCCCGCCGCCCCCGCCGAGTACGGCCAGGCGCGCGACAGCCAGGGACGCACCCACATAAGCATAGCCGCGCCGGTAAACGCCGGAGTCCCCGACGCGCACGCGTACCCGGAGACCCCGCACGGGCAAAAACTCGTCGCCGCCGCGCGCCCCCCTTCGCACGAAGCGCCGCCGCAGAACAAGCCCGCCGTGCGGAAAGCCGCCGCAAAAACGCAGAGCAAAGGCGGCTACTGGGTACAAACAGGCTCGTACGCGAAAAAAAGCCACGCCGACGGCGCCAAAGATTTTTTGCTGACCAAAGGCATCAATTCAATAGTGCTGAATACGAGCGTCGGCGGCAAAACATACTACCGCGTCCGCGTCGGGCCGTACATATCGCAGAACGAAGCCGACTACTGGCTTTCGCTGATACGGGCAATTGACGGCATGGAACAGAGCCAGGTATGGAAAAGCGGGTCATAATGACACTGTTAAAAACAGTGAATTTTTGAATGTGTCAAAATAGCCCATTTTCGTGGATGAGCAAACTTTAAGCTGTAACGGGAGGGTCGATTAAGTGTATATACAGTCAATACTTATCGTATTAAAACAGGTTGGCACGCTATTTGCTATAATAAAGGTATAGAGAGGAGGCCGAATATGAATAAGGCTAAACAGTACAAAGAAACGACCACCGCAGATGAGAACATCCTGTCGATGTATCTGCGAGACATTAGCAAAATCCCGCTTTTAACACGGGAGGAGGAAGATGAGGCAGCCCGTCTTGCCGCAGCTGGAGACAAAGCGGCAGCACACAAGCTGGTAAACGCAAATCTTCGCTTCGTTGTGAATGTGGCGAAGCGTTACCAGGGTCAGGGACTTCCTCTCAGCGACCTTATTAGTGAGGGGAATATCGGGCTGTTGGGAGCGGTTGAAAAATATGACGTGAATAAGGGCTACCACTTTATCTCGTATGCGGTATGGTGGATTCGTCAGGCTATTCTAAAGGCGATTTGCGAAAAATCCCGGATGATTCGCCTGCCGATGAACAGGGCTGGAGAGCTTGTCAGAATCGAAAAGATGCGCAAGGAAATCCAGTACTACGACAATACCGAAGCGGAGATTCGGGAGATAGCCAATGCGTTGAACATGGATCAGGGTATGGTTACCGATTTGATTTCCGTAAGCAGGGATATGGTTTCCCTGGACGCGCCGGTGCATGAATCCGGCGGCGGATGCCTGGGCGAGTACATTGAAGACGAAGCCAGCGTTGCGCCGGATGAGTACGCTGTGCGGCAAACAATGCTTGCGGATATTGAGGCGGTGCTTTCGACGTTAAGCCAAAAAGAAGCCGACATACTCCGGCGCCGGTACGGGCTTGGAGATACGGGCAGAATGACGCTTACCGAGATTAGCTACCAGTTCAATCTGACCAAGGAACGTATACGCCAGATTGAAAAGAAAGCGCTCAAGCGGCTTAAACATCCGCGGCGGCTTAAAGTACTGCAGAGTTACGTGGCGTAATTACGCCTGGCGTAGAGATTCCGTTTCAACGGCCTGGCCTGTGGCTAGGCCGTTGGCTTTTTTCGAGCGCAGCCCTAAAGCGTACGCGCTCCACCGCCGGATACCCCAGTTCCAGCATAATTCGCAGACAGGCCGTCCAGGTGCTTGCATCCACAGCACGGCGCAGTTTTCCAAGAACCAGCTTTTTCAAAAAATGGCGGACATCCTGGGCAAAATGGCGGAAATACGGCTTACACAACTCCGCTTTGAGCGTATCGGCGGCAAGCACAAAGGCATCGTAGTAAAATCCCTCATGTTCAAGCTCCTCGGCAAGCAGGTACGATAAATCCATCCAATCCTCGCGGTCGTAAAACTGACGAAGCGGAAAGTCCAGCCCGCCGTACTGCTGCCACAGCGCGACGGCGTTGTCCTCGCGCAGGTGAAACAATTCAAAAAAAATAAGCCGCGCCCGCGACTCGCCGTCGCCCTCTGCCGCCCGCTCCAGTAAAAACGCGCGAAAATCGAACGGCGGCACCCCTTCGCGGCGCGGGATGCCGGTATCCGCGTCCGCAGCAAAGCGGGCGGCCACACCAAATAAAGTATCGTAATGGGAGCGGCGGGTGCTGTCGGAAAGCGTTTGATACGCGCTCAAAAGCAGCCGCATCTTTTCGTTCCCGCCAGATGGCGCGTCCGCCGGCGCAAGGTCGGGGTGGAGCTGTTTTGCGCGCTCGCGAAAGGCTTTTTTTATTTCGGCAAAACTCGCGTCCGGCGCTACACCCAGCACCCGATAGTAATCCGCCGCGGCCTCGTTATTCGCAGGCCGGCACGCGCACAATGACCACCCCCGCCGTATTAAAAACCATACCGCTACTGTATCCAAGGGCGCCGGAAAAGTCAATAAAAGAACTGGCGCTGGGGCTTTTGGCGGAGGCATAAGATACGCACGGCGTACGGTTTGGAGCATCAGTCGATTACTGGTATCTTTTTATGACAAAACGGCTTTTATGCAGGGACGCGCGGTAGGCAAAACCACTTCTATACATATTGCCGTCAACGACTAAATATAATTTTTGCGAATAGGTCAGCAGCATATAATCCAGAAATGTCTTCATGTGGACGGCTTTATCTAATCCTGCCGCATTGTCTATATGCGCAATTTCGCCGGGGGCAACATACACAAAATCGAATTTTTTTGCTTTATTCACAAATGTTATACTGTCTGAAGTTACAAGTATTTTCTCTCCGTTGTTTTCGTCGTGTATTTCCTGTAAATGTTCAAGGCATCTTGTTATAAGCGCCTGCCGATCTGCTTCCGGCAAAACCAAGGCGCTGCCAGCTTCATTAAAATCCCCCAGCAACGCCATGAATCTAAACGATGCCGATATAAAATTGCCGCCGATTTGCGATAGATGATAGTCTATCAAA
>JAITGR010000125.1 GCA_031280455.1 Spirochaetaceae bacterium | reverse complement strand
TTTTCTCTGCGGGGCCAAGGAAGAAATTATGCTGTATACAAAAAAAATACCCGCCGTGCTTGTTACGGCGGCATTTGTGGCCGCATTTATGGCAGGCTGCGCAAAAAGAACCACGGCCGCCGTGGAAACAGCCGTTGATGCGGCGCACACCGCCCGCACAAGCCTTGCCTGGGACGGCGAATACACAGGACACATCCCGTCCGCGTCCGGCCCCGGCATCCAGGTTTCGCTGTCGCTCTCCACGGACGAAACGTATACGCTGGTGTTTTGGTACGAAAAAGCGCCGGACGAAGTGTTCACGGAAACCGGTGCGTTTGCCTGGGAAGCGGACGGGAACAGGATAAAGCCCGCCACGGACTTTTTCCCCAACGGCTTACTCGTTGGCGAAAACGCGCTCTACATGCTGGACAGCGGCGGCGGCCGCATAACCGGCGCGCTGGCGGACGAGTACATCCTCGTCAAGGCCGCCGGAAATTAGCGTTCTGCCGCCGCGGCGAAGACCGCGTGGTACTTTTGGGCCAGCGCCCGCGCTTTTTTCGCGGCTATCCCGTTGTAGCGTTCCGGCTGTTCAAAAAAGCGGCGGGCATCGTCTTTGTCGCGCGCCAGATTAAGCGCCATCATTTTTTGGGCAATTTTTTCAAACACCGCCGGTTCGCGCAGCAAACCCTCGGCAAACCCCAGCCGCTCCTTTTCGCAGGTCAGCGTAATGGCGCGAATGTACTCGTGCGCGTCGTTCTCGCCGCTTTCGGCAAGCAGAATATACGCCGGCTCGGCAAGGATACCGCCCGGCACCCCGCCGCCCGCGGCAAGATTGCGCCTCATCGCTTCGGCATCAATACGAAGCGTTTCCAGCACCGCCTTCATACGGCTGGCCGCCATGGCAAAACCGGTTATGTACTCCGCGATAAATCGCTGGCTGGCTGAATTGGTAAGGTCGCGCTGATGCTCACTTATCTGGTCCATAAAAAACGTAACAACCCGCGGCATATACGCCTTCCACAAACTTTTTACATGCTCGCTGTTCCACGGATTGCGCTTTTGCGGCATCGTCGACGAGCCCACTTGCGCGCCGGAAAACCCCTCGTGGACTTCGCCCAGTTCCGTTCGCTGCAAATTCCGCACGTCGTCGGCCAGGTTGGCGATGATGCCAAAGCAGACGTTCATTTCCAAAAGCAGCCGCAAGACGTGTTCGGGCTCAACAAGCTGCGTCGCGTGATCGCTGGGTGTAAGCCCCATTTCGGCCAGATACTGCCGTTCCAGCGCTTCCGGGTCGGCGGTAATCATGCTTGTCGCGTTGTACGCGCCGCACGCGCCGGCCAGCTTCCCGCGCAAATCGGCGGCCAGCGCTTCAACACGCTGAACAGACTTTCCCAGCCGCGCGACGTATTCGGCAAACGCAAAGCCTGCCGTAATGGGTACCGCGTGCTGACCGTGCGTCCGGCCAACCTGCGGCGTGTCCGCTTCGCGCTCGGCAATGTCGCACAACGCCAGCCCCAGGCTTTTAAGCAGCGGCAGCACGACATCACGCACGGCGGCTTTTATCCGGTAGGCGAGCGCGGTATCCAGTATATCGACGCTCGTGGCCCCCAGGTGGACGAGCGGGGCAAGCGGCGGCGGTACTTTTGTTTTAAGCACATTGACCAGCGCGCGGATATTGTGGTGCGTCTTTGCCTCTTCCGCGTACACCGCCTCGGGTGTAACGGCCTCCCGCGCCCGCTCCAGCGCGCAGCCGGCCTCGCTGGTAAAAAGCCCGCGGGTTTTAAGGTGCGCGCTCACCAGCGCAAGTTCCGCCCGCACACACGCGCACACCGCCGCATCCTCACTCAGCCACGGCTCCAGCGCGTCGAATACCGCCTTCTCTGAAAGCGCGTAGCGGTGGTCAAGCGGCGATATATTCTTAAAAACAGAACGGGCAGTATTATCCATGCCGTAAGCATACCACGGATGCGCTCCGGCGGATAGCATACGGATTTTCAGCAGAGTAAAGCTGGGCAGCCTCTGACTACAGGGTATAGAAAAGAGTTATACTCAAAATCAGGAGGAAAATATGAAACGGTACATTGGCAAAGGATTGACCTTCAAAAAGGTCATGGCGGCAATTCAGGCAACCAGAGACGTGCTTGAAGCTGAAATTGAGGCTAACGCCAAACGGCAGGCTGTGGGGGAGAAGGAAGCCGCCGAGCGGCGGGCTGTGTGGGAGAAGGAAGCCGCCGAACGGAAGCGGGAAGCCGCCGAACGGAAGCGGGAGGATGCTGAACGGAAGCGGGAGGCTGATGCGCGGCGGGCGGCTCTTGAGGAGCAGATGAAGCGTACCGACAAGCGTATTGGGGAGATTACGAATCGTTTCGGTGATATTGTCGAGCACATGGTACTGCCGAATCTTGTTACCAAGTTTGAGGAGCTGGGGTTTACGTTTACCAAGGCAAACCGTACCGAGATTAAGGACAGGGTCAACAATATTTTTATGGAGATTGACGCGCTGCTGGAAAACGGCGACAAGGTTATGGCCGTCGAGATTAAGACCAAGCCCAGTACGGACGATGTAGACGACCACATTAATCGTATGGAAAAGCTGCGTTTTCTTGCCGATTTACATAACGACACGCGGGGCTACCTGGGCGGTATCGCCGGTGTGGTTTTTGGCGAAAGCCAGAAAATCTATGCGCTGAAAAAAGGATTGTTCGTGGTGGAGCCGTCCGGCGAGACGTTTAAGATTACCGCCCCGGAGGGCGATTACCGCCCGTATGTGTGGTAGCGCCCTGAACAGTTGTCAGTTGCCGGTTGTCGGTTGTCAGGTTTTAGCCGATATTTCGGAGTAAACCAGCGCGTCTGGTGTGCTCCGATATACCGGAGGAAAGACTGGCAACTGACAACTGACAACAGACAACTGAAATCTGAAATCCGCCGCCGGGGAATTGACATATTTTACTAGGACAATTATACTTGTACTAGTTCAATGGAACGAGAGGAGAGAGTATGAATAATGGCGTAAAGCGGGGCGGGACGGGGATGTTGATACGCATCGCGTTCCGTAACATTTTTAGAAACGGGCGGCGGACGATGTTTTGTGTGGCTGCTGTCGGGATTGCGGTGTTTTTTATCGTGTTTTACTCGTCGATTATCGCGGGTATGTTAAAAAGCATGCACGAGGTCGTCCGCGTCTTCGAGCTCGGCGACGTCCGCGCCGTCTCCAAGCAGTACGAGGCGGAGAGTGAGTATAATCCGGTGCAGTATCCGGTGGCCGAGGGGCAGAGCCTTAACGCGCTGCTGGGCGAGATTCGCGCGCTGCCGGTTGTCAAGGCGGTGTTCCCGCGGATAAGCGCCTACGCGACCTTGCAGGAAAGCGTGGTGAAACACGCGACGCTCTGGGGGCTTGATATGGCCGGCGAGACGGCGGTCAATGTGTTCAATCTGACTGACCGGACGGACGGCCTTGTCGAAGGGCGCTATCCGGCGCCGGGGACAAACGAGTGCGCGGTGGGCGCGCGCTTTGCCGAAAAAGCGGGGCTGCGCGTCGGCGACCGCATTCC
>JAITGR010000081.1 GCA_031280455.1 Spirochaetaceae bacterium | reverse complement strand
CACGCAGAACGCATATCTGGCGCTCAAGTGCGGAGGCGGCAGGGACGAGGTGGTTCAGGCTGTGGAGGAGGGGGATACCTTCAAGATGATAAACCCGCAGTCTAAACAGATGCGGATTCGGGGGGTGAGGTTGACCAAAGCGCCATATCCGCCCCGCTATCTGCCGGTTTTGGAGAAGACGTTCTGGTTTAAGCTGGATTTGGAAGAATCGGGGCGGGTCTGGCAGGAGATTACGGAGGAACAGGGCATCGCGGTTGATTATGTGCCCGATATATTCCCCGCGCTGGAGCTGTCGCTCTACCTGATTACGGGGGCGAGTTGATGGGCGACATAAGCGCGCTGGAAAAACTGTGCTATCCGGTCTTTCAATGTGTGTGCGGGTATTGGCAGCTCTGCGGGGTTACGCACAATGTTGAAATGGAAAAGTTTCAGCAGGATGTTACCCGCGTTCTCTCGGAGGCAAAGGCCCGGGCGGAAGAGGATGCCGCGTTACGCGAGGAGTTCGCCTGGATAGAAAAGCCGCTGGTTTTTTTTATTGATTACATCGTCAAAGAGGGGCGCTTTCCGTTCAGTCTGGAATGGCGGGAGCTTTCCCGTAACTACAACGAGCTTTCCGGCGACGAGAAATTCTTCGACCTGCTTTCCCAAACGGTGGAAGAGCCGAATTACCGGAATTCGATTTCGCTGTTCTACATCATGCTGGGGCTGGGGTTTAACGGGGCGTACCGCTTTAACCAGAAGTACATACGCGAGTGTATGCGGCTCTGCGCGGAAAAAGCCCGCGCCGCCTACAACATTTACGCGGAGCCGATTATGCCGCTGCCCAAGCGCAAGCCGTTTTTTAGGACGCGGCGGCTCTTTACGGTGCGGCTGGCGCTTATTGCCGGCGCGGTTTTTATGGCGCTGAGTTTTATCATCAATCTGGCGGTTTTTGCGGGAGCGACCAAAAATTACCGCGCCGTGCTGGAAAAAACGGCCGCGGCTTCCGCGCCAGCCACGACTGGCGCGCCAGCCACGACTGGCGCGCCGGAGCGTCCTGCCGGTATGGAGACGGGGGGTAAGTAATGCCGGCTTCGTTGTTGAATATGCTGCGGGCTTTCTTTGCCGGTCCCTACGGGTTTTTGGCCGTTGTCCTGGCCATAGTGCTGCTGGTGTTTCTGGTGATTATTCCGCTGGCGCGCAAGGCACAGCGGCGGCGTATCAAGAACAAGGAAACCAGGGATATTATGAAGGACTTGCTGACCTGGCGGCATCTGTTCCAGCTTGTTAAGGGCGGGGACGAACACGATAAGGCCAAACAGCAGCTTTCGGACAGCATTGTCAGGATAAACGACTTGCTAAAGCGGGGGCTTGTCCACGCGGCGGCGAATATTCAGCAGCTTGCGACGGTGCCCTGGTACGCGGTTATCGGGGAGCCGCGCTCGGGGAAGTCCACGCTGCTTGCGGCGAGCGAGCTGGAGCTGGCACCGTCCGAAGAAGAAATCAATCCCGAAGACGACCCCCGTAAAAGTCTGCCGCTGCGCCTGTGGACGGGTTCCGGCGCGGTGGTCTACGACATTAGCGGCAAGGTTTTTTTCGACCGCTGGCTCGAAGGTTCGAGCGCCGAGTGGAACCACATTGTCCGCCAAATCTGCCGGGGGCGGCGGCGCGCGCCGCTGGACGGTGTTGTCATCACGATTCCCGCCGACGCGCTGCTTGCGGATAATGTTGCTCTTTCTTCAAAAAAAGCGGTGCTCATGGCGAGCGAGTTGGGGAAACTCCTGCGGGAAAGCGGGATGCGGCTGCCGTGCCATGTGGTGGTTACCAAGCTGGACATGGTAGGCGGCTTTCAGGAATATACGCAGACGTTCACGAAAGCGAATGCCCGCGAGCGGGCCCGCGATCGGGGCGGGGACGGGCTGCGGCATCAGATTTTAGGTTTTGAAAGCGAGGCGGACGAGTTTAACGCCGCGGCCTTTACGCAATTCTGGGAAAAACTTTACGAGCGGCTGCGTTCCGGCGCAAAACAGCTCCTTCTTTCCGCCGGAGAGGCCGGCGAAAGCCGCATGGATGTGGCGGGCAAGATATGGCTTTTCCCCGATAATTTTGACGCGCTCTATGGCAACCTCAAAATCTACCTGGAGGCGCTTTTTGGCGAGGGCAATTTCCACAGCACGGAAAACGCCGTTTTTGAAGGCGTCTATTTTAGTTCAGGCAAAGAGATGGGTTTTTCGTTCAGCCCCGGCATCGCCGCGCTGGCGGAGCGGAACACCGACGAGGTGCTTATTCCGGCGTACAGCCCCGCGCCAAAGGCGGTTGTCGCCGACCGGCCGCTCGTGCCGGACGCTTCGTCCACCGCGCTGGTGGTACAGAGCACCCGCGCCCTCATCGCGCCCTATCTGGAAAAAAACCGGCTGCTGCACGGGTGTTTTATCCGCGACATGCTGCACACGCGGGTATTTGTCCCCTCGCCCAGGGCGGAATTTGTCCGTGCGGAAGTCATGCGCCGCCACATCCCCCAATACCTCCTCTGCGCGCTTATGGTGTGCCTGGGCTTGTTCTGGCTTTTTGGGGCAATATTTCAGACCGGCTCCCTTCGCATGTCCCTTATAAAGGCGGAATCGTTCTACGGCTGGCTCGACCCCCTGCTGGTTCAGGGCGGCCCCTTCCGCTCGCCGTTGATAAAAGAAACCGAGGAGCCGGACGGCAGCCGCTTTGTGCTGGACAACAGCCCGCTGGAAGGCGCGGCGCTTTCTTCGCGGCTTCAGTTTTACTACAACGCGATCAGTTACCGTGACCTAAAAATCCCTGCCCCGCTGGGCTTTAAGGCCGCCAGCGCCATCGTTTTTGGCTTTGACCGGAACATGGGCTTCCGCAAAAAGGCGTTTATCGCCAACCAGCTCCACAAAAGCATGGTGCGTATGCCGGTACTGCGCGGCACCGGCAGCCGGCTTATCGAGGAGCGAGACTCTCAAACCCTGGACGGCGGCGTGCGGGAAGTCATCGGGTCGTTTGTGGCGCTGGACGAAGTGCAGGGGCTGGACTTTGCCCGCTTTTTCGCTTCCCCGCGCTTCAAACTGAACGCGATGCTCCGCTACCTTATGCCGGACTTGTCCAACGATACGATGGCGCTTCTGGACAGCTATCTGCCCAAGTACGACCGCCCGGGCGCGTTTCAGATGGATGCCGGCTACATCTACTCCGATGATTACCGGAAGGCGAAGCAGGCGGGGCTGGACACCGTGCTTTCGGCATGGAAGCGGCGGGCGGTCTACCCCGATTCAATATACGGCAGGATACGGCTGTTGGTTGCTATCTCGGAGGGGCTTTCCGGCAATTACGGCGATATTTTGGACGCGCTTAACCGGATAAACAACGCCGCCTCGCTGGAGGAAGTGCAGGGCGCGGTACACGAGTGGCAGAAACTCGCCGGCGGCTTTAAGGACTTCGCCGCCCAGGGGCGCGCGGTGTTTGAGGAAGTGCGGCTCTTGATGAAGGCGGCGCACATTCCGCTGGCGTTTGAAAACAGCCTGCCGCAGATAAAAACCGCCGCCGGCAGCCCCGTGCTGAAAAAACCGGCGCTGGATGCCTTTGGCGACAATCTTATCAACAATTATCTGTTTAACGACATGGTGATAAGCTACGCCGTCCGCGAATACACCCGCCTGTTTGACGAAGACATGGAGTTCATCAAGAGCAAAGCGAACGGCAAACACGCCGCCAATTCCAGTGGCACCGCCAATTCCAGTGGCGCCGCCAATTCCAGTGGCGCCGCCACTAGTAATGGCGTTTTGGGGCAAGTCATTGCGGAACAAAATGTTTTTTCGCAGAACTTGAACCAGGAAGTTGACGACCTAAAACAGCGCGCCGGCGTCCTGCAAAACGACGCGCTCCTCGCGCAAAAAGTTGACGACAAGCCGGACGCGCCGTCCCTGTTTATGACTGCCGAGCGGATAATCAACCTTACGTCGGACATACCCGTTCCCCGCCAGCAAACCATGCAGAACGCCGGTTTCAACACCAATTGGCGGCAAGGGCAGGACGCTATTAAGTCGGCGCAGGACGCCTTTGAAGCCTTTGTCAAGCCGTATATCGAAAACAAGAGCCTTGCCGTCCTCATTGCCAACGCGCGGGTCATGCTGCTGGCGGAGGCGTACTACAACCGGTACGTCATTTTTACCACATCGCTTGCCTTCCTGGACAGCTCCGCGGGGAATATTGCGGCGGTGGTCGAATCGCAGGCGGACGGCTCGAACCTGTTTTCATTTTCCGGTAACGCCATCGAAAACTTGTTCGGCGGCTTTTACTACAACCGCGGCTACGACCCCACGGTGGTTAAACTGTTTATGGATAATGTCGCGTCCTTCGCGTCCCTGTTCAAGGCGGACGGCGACACAAAGAACATGCCGCTGTTCCTGCGGAATGTGGACACGCGAATCTACCAGCCGGCGGCGTTTATGGACTATCTGGCAAACTACATCGGCTATTGGGGCGCGTATCCCGAACAAGTCTATGTCTCTGCCGGCACCTGGGAGAATTTTAAGGCGCGGGCGGCGGGGTATAAGTCGTTTCAGATTAACTCGCTGCTCCTTTCGGTGTACGGAAAAAGCCTGGAGGCCGTCAACCAGATAGACAGCGCCCTGTTGACCCCCGCGCCGCTGGCGGCGAAAACCCGGAACGCCGCGTCCCTGGGCGACCGGCAAAGCATGGTGAACCAGTTCCTTAGCGCCGAGGCGGAAAAAATGTTCGCCGCCTGGAACGCGCTGCCGGCAGACCCGCTGCAGGCGTACGCGATTCTCCAGGGGACTGCCGAAGCGGACGCGAAGCAGTCGTACTTCGCGGTGTATGTAAGCCCTGCCGGCCAGTCGGGCGGGAGCGCCGCGCCGGAGGCCGGCGGGCCGTCTGCCGGCGGGCCGGCCTCCATCAGCATAGGCTGGTGGAACAGCTTCGCGCTCGACGGCGCGGCCATTTTGTCCCGCGAGGCGGACATGGCAAACATGGCGCGGCTTACCGAAAACATTGAAAAATACAAGGCGTTTCCGCTGTACGCGGACGCGGCCTCGAACACGGACGGCGGGCGGAAAAACACTATTTCGCCGGCGGACATGGCGGAGCTGGCGGGGCTTTTGGGCGCGCTGGGGGCGGGGCTTACTACGCAGGCGCAGCAGGCCGAAAGCGCGCCCGCGGCGGCCCTGCACCACAACCTGTTCGCCGGTACCACGGCGCAGACCTGGGCGAGTGTCGTCTACCAGGCCGCCGCCGCCGTGTCCAACACGCAAAAGCCCCTGTCCTGGACGATATACCAGCCGCCGGTCGATGTTCAGAGCAGGCTTGCAACGGGGGGGCGGCTGCTGGCGATAAATCGCTTCCGCTATGTCGAAGTTTCAGGCGGCGGCAATCCCCGCGTCAGCAGTACCTACATGAACGAAAAACTCATGCTGCTGCAGGGGAACCCCGCGGACGCAGGCCTCAGCTTCAAGTTTTACAAAACCTCCCGCGATGCCGCCCCCGCCGCCGTCGTCGCCTTCAACAACCCCTGGTCTGTTTTTGACGTGTACCTCCAGCCGGCGCGGACAGCGGACGACAAGGGCAAGCTCTACACCCCCCTCTTTTTTGAAGATGAGGCGGGGCAGTATGTCTACTATGTGGAAATTGACTTTAGCCAGGACATGCCCCCTCCAGAGGCCTGGTATACGCCGGAAAATTGGCCGGATATTATGATTTCCGGCGGCATGATAACGGAAAGGCGGTAATGACATGAACAGGGTTCTATGGCAAAAACTGGTGCTGCTGCTTGTGCTGGGTACAGCGGCGCGGAGCGAATGTTTTGCCCAAAACATGCTGATAGCCGGCGGCGAGTACAACCAGTACAGCCCCCGGGTGTGGGACGTGTACGCGGGGTTTAACATGGAATTGTACGGCGAACATCTGCAGAACGACCTGCTGCTTTCGTTTGGCAGCGTTGACGTGGCGTCCGGAGACGGCGGCGCGTCCGGCAGCCGGTACTTTTTCCGGTTTAAGGACAACGTGTACGTTTCCTGGGATACCCGCGTCATAGGATTTCGCGCCGGCGTCGCCGTCTCGTTCGGCGTCTATGACGTTTCCGGCTTCCCCACAGACTGGGGCTTTTTGGGCACCGCCGCCGCCTTTGCCGGAATATGCCTTCTGCCCAAAGCGCTCATTTCCGTAACGGTGGATGTGTTCCCCGGACGAGCCTGGGCCTTCCACGCGACGACCGCGCCCGCCGTCTCCGTTGACGAAGCGGGATTTATGCTGCCCATAGCGGTCGGGATCCGATTCAACCTGGATAAACTATAAGCGCGCAAGGGGGAAAAATGGAAATTGAAAAGTCCGCGGACGGCGGAAGTGTAACGCTCGCGGTGCGCGGACGGCTGACCGCGGTAACGGCGGAAGCGTTAAGCGGTGCTGTTGAAGCGGCGCTGGGCGAAACCCAAAAACTGATACTGGACTTTGCGGAAATGGAATTTCTGGCGTCTGCGGGACTGCGCGTCATTATCGCCGCCCGAAAAAAACTGGACGCATCCGGCGGCGCGCTCGTCCTCCGCAATGTCAGCGCGCCGGTTATGGAAGTGTTTGAACTGGTCGGGCTCGACGACATACTGACGTTTGAATAGCCGGATGGCACGGGGGGCGGCGTATGATTCAGTTTGAAAAGGAAATCGTCTTGTCCGCGCAGACTGGCGAACTTGACAAACTGACGGCGTGGCTCGATGTCATTTTGGACGAGGCCGGCTGCCCCGCCCCCCCGCGCGCCCAGATTGCGGTCGCCGCCGAAGAGGTCTTTGTCAACATTTGCCGGTATGCGTACGGCGGCGCGTCCGGCAGCGCCCGTGTTCTGGCCGGCATCCAGGATTTTCGGCTTGTGCTGCGGTTTGAAGATTCGGGCGCCGCCTTCAACCCCCTGGATCACGCGCCGCCGGATGTGAGCGCCCCCATTTCCGGCAGGGAAGCAGGCGGCCTGGGGATTTTTATCGTGCGAAAGTGGATGGACAGCGTGCAGTACCGCCGGACGGACGGCAAAAATGAGCTTACCCTGTATAAAACCCTCGCGCACACAGCGTAAGAGCCTGTTCAAAAACTCATGCGCGGCAATCTTGCTGTGTCTTTGGGCGCGTAACGTAACCCAAAAGCCTCGCCATACACCCAGTATGGCTGCGTTTTTGGGTGTCGTTCCGCGCTCCAAATACTTGGCAATCGCGCCTACCCCTAGACAACGCTGATTAAATCGAATCTAATCAGCATTGCCCTTTGTAATTGCTCATTTCATTACGCAATTACGGGGTAAGAAGCAATGATTAAATGCTCGTTGGCATTTAATCATTGCTTCCCTAGATTTTGAACAGGCTCTAAGAAAAGGCGGACGCATTGTTTAGAAACATAAAGATTGGCGCAAAAATTCTTTTTGTGGTGCTGGCCGTGTCGCTGGTAACGCTGGCGGGTATTTCGGCCATTTCGTATACGCAAATGCTGAATCTGGAAAAATACTCGCAGGAGGCCGATGTTCAGCTTGGCAGTACCGCGGCGCTCGACGCAAAAAACGCGCTCTTGCGCCAGGCGCGGGAATATACGCAGCAGCTTGTTGAAAGCCAGGCGGCGCTTTTGGACGCGGCGCTGCGGCAATTCCCCACGGAAGCGGCGGCGGGTATTACCCGCATGGTGAGCGCCCTGCGTTTGGGCGGCCACGGCGCGGCGTTTCTGCTGGACAACAATTTTTCGTATATAGTTTCCCCGCCTGATGGGGCGGACGGCTTCTGGCGGGACGCGCTGCGTGCCATGCAAACCAGCGGGCCTGCGGGTGTGCCTCGGTTGGTCGAAGCCGGCGGGGAAGCGTGGTACCTGTTTGCGGCGCCCCTTACGGAGGCGGGCTGGACGCTCTGCGTAAAAATACCGGCGGCGGAAATCGGCAAGCCCGCCGAACAGTCGAAGGCGAAAATCGAAGTGGACGCGATTCAAACCCAAAGCGCCGTCAGAAAAGCCCTATCCAGCGCCACGGCGCACTTCCTCGGCATATTCGCCGTTTTCGCGCTGCTCGTCGTCGGCTTTTCGTACGGCATATCGCTGACAATAACGCGCCCCATCGAAGCGCTGTCCCAAAATGTGCGAAAAATCGGGGAGGGCGCGCTCGACGTTAAAGTGCCCGTTACGGGGAGCGACGAAATCGCGGAATTGGGGAACGCCTTCAACAAAATGACGGACGACCTAAAGGGGTATATCGCGAATATCGAAAAAGCAAGCGCCGAAAGGGAGCGTATCAACAGCGAGCTTGCTATCGCGGCGGAGATTCAGGGCAATATGCTGCCCGCGGTTTCGCCGCGGTTTTCGGGTAACGGCGCTTTTTCGGTCTTTGCAAAAATGGTTCCGGCAAAAGAGGTCGGCGGCGATTTTTACGACTTTTTTTATCTCGACAAAGCTGAAACAAAACTGGCGCTGGTTATTGCCGATGTAAGCGGAAAGGGTGTGCCGGCGGCGCTTTTTATGGTTGTCGCCAAAACGCTCATCAAGCAGCAAATGCTACTCTCGAACGACCCTGCCGGCACGCTCGCGGCGGTCAACGCGCTGCTCTGCGAGGATAATCCGCGCTGCATGTTCGTTACCGTGCTGCTCTGTTCAATCGACCTTGCGACCGGCGGCATGGTGTATGCGAACGGCGGCCACAATCCGCCGCTTATCGCCGCCGCCGGCGGGGCGTTCCGGTTTATGGAGCTTGCAAAGAGCGTCCCCCCCGGTATGCTGGAGGCAAGCGTGTACCGGCAGTGTTCGGCAAAACTGAAGCCCGGGGATACGCTGTATCTGTACACAGACGGCGTAAACGAAGCGATGAACCCGGAAAACGAAGCCTGGGGCAGCGCGCGTTTTCTGGAAGCCGCGAACAGCGCCCTCGGCCTGGAGCCGGAAGCGTTTGACGCGGCAATCCGCGCGCGGCTGGCAGCCTTCACCGGCGCCGCCGAACAATCCGACGACATTACAACCCTCGCGTTTACCTACGCGCAAAAAGCCGGATAGGCAGCGCCCGCCGCGGCGGACGGCTTGACGCTTTTCCCCGCCCCGCGCTACACTACCACCATGAAGACGAACGCTGGCCAGCGCCGCGCACAGCGTAATTTTCCATCAAACTTAGCAAGCAGCCAAAAAAGTGGTATGTCAAACAAAACCGAATTGGCCCCTGTTGTACTTTTTGTATACAACAGGCCAGAACATACATTACAAACATTGGAAGCATTAAAAAAAAATACCCTTGCATCAGAAAGCATCCTCTATATTTTTGCAGACGGCCCTAAAAAAGATGCTCAA
>JAITGR010000047.1 GCA_031280455.1 Spirochaetaceae bacterium | reverse complement strand
TGCATGGCGCGGGCGCACGCGTTTGACGCGCTCGTGTTCGTGCCAAACTGCGATAAAATCGTGCCGGGTATGCTGATGGCCGCCGCCCGCCTCAACCTCCCTTCCGTGTTTGTCTCCGGCGGCCCCATGCTCGCAGGCCGCGCGCGAAACGGCAAGGCGCTCTCGCTTACAACGGTTTTTGAGGCGGTCGGCGCGCACAGTGCCGGCATGATGAGCGACGGCGAACTCGCCAGTCTGGAAGACGCGGCCTGCCCGGGCTGCGGCTCGTGCGCGGGCATGTTCACCGCGAATTCCATGAATTGCGTAACAGAAGCCCTTGGCATGGCGCTGCCGGGCAATGGTACCATACCCGCGGTAATGGCCGCGCGGCTGCGGCTGGCTAAAAAGTCCGGCATACAAGTCATGCGCGCATTAAAAGAAGATGTACGCCCCCGCGCCGTAATGACACCCGCGGCGTTTTTGAACGCGCTCGCGCTGGACATGGCGCTCGGCTGCTCGACAAACACCGCGCTGCATTTGCCGGCCATAGCGCGGGAAGCCGGCGTGCCGTTGGATTTAGCGCTGCTTAACGAAGTGAGCGCGCGGACGCCGAATTTGTGCCGCCTTGCGCCCGCAAGCGCGACGCCTATCGAGGATTTGGACGCGGCTGGCGGCGTTCCGGCGGTGCTCGCCGAGCTCGCAAAAAAAAACCTGATAGACGTTACGGCGCGTACCGTGTACGGACGGCTGGACGACGCGCTGAAAAGCGCCCTGAACCACAACGAAACCGTGATACGCCCCATCCACAAACCCTACACGGCGACCGGCGGCCTCGCCGCGCTGTGGGGCAACCTGGCACCGGACGGCTGCGTGGTCAAGCAGAGCGCGGTAGCCGAAACCATGCTGCGGCACGAAGGGCCGGCGCGGGTGTTCGACGGGGAGGAAGGAGCGTTTGCCGCGATAACCGCCGGCGACATTCAGAGCGGGGATGTCATTGTCATTAGGTACGAAGGCCCCGCCGGCGGCCCGGGTATGAAGGAGATGCTCGCGCCGACAGCGGCGCTGGCCGGCAGGGGGCTGGACGACAAAGTGGCGCTAATAACCGACGGCAGATTTTCCGGCGCGACCAAGGGCGCCGCGATAGGCCATGTGTCGCCGGAAGCCGCCGCCGGCGGGCCGCTCGCGCTGGTGCGGGAAGGCGACCGCATTGCCATCGACATTCCCCGCCGCGTGATTACGCTCCTGGTCGACGACGGCGAGCTTGCGCGGCGGCGCGAAACGTGGTCGCCCCCCCCGCCGCGCGTGGACGGAGGCTGCCTTGCGCGGTACGCCCGTCAGGTCGGTTCAGCCGCGCGGGGGGCGGTGATAGAATGAGCCATCCCAATCAGGGCGCATCGCGTTTTCCGCCGGTACGCATGGCAGGCCGCAGCTTTGCACGAGGGGGGGATGCTTCCCTAAAAAGCCGGTGAATATACTTACGGACTGCCGGAACATTCTGGAAATTGTTTTTTTGTTTTTCTTTTTTGCCATAAGCGGCTGGGCCGGCGAAAGTCTTATGGAAACCTGCGTCCGCCGCCGGCTTGTCAATAAAGGCGTGTTCAAAGGGCCGTGGGTGCCGGTGCACGGCTTTGGCGCGTTTGCCGTTATTTTGTGCGCTATGCCGTTCAAAGCGCACCCGCTGGCGGTATTTTTCCTGTGCGCGCTGCTGTGTACCGCGGTTGAATACATTGCCGCGCTCGTTCTGGAACATGGCTTTAAGGTGAAAGGCTGGGATTACGCCACCTACCCGTATGCGTCCTGGTGCAACTACAAGGGGCGCGTCGCGCTGACAACCTCGGTGTTGTTTGGGCTTGTGGGCTTTGCGGTGGTGTACTTTTACCTGGACTGGGGGCGCGCGCTCTGCGCGGTGCTGCCGTTTCCCCTGCTTGCGGCGCTGGACGCGGTGCTCTGCGCGGCGTTTATTGCCGATGTGATTGTAACCAGCGGCGGGTATTTGCGGAACAAAAAATTGGGTATTGTAAATAAAACGATAGGAGTTGAGGCGCCGGTGTCTGAAAGTTTTAATGATTTGGCTGGTGATATTATACAAAGCGAAAAATTCGCCGAGTGCAAGGCGTTTATCCAGCACGGCAATGTTTCGGTGTTTACCCACTGCATACTCGTCGCGCGGTTAAGCTGGCGCGCCGCCCGCTTTTTTAACCTGCCCGACCGGCGGAGCCTGGTGCGCGCGGCGTTGCTGCACGACTTTTTTTTGTACGACTGGCACACGCCGGAAAAAATGTGGAGCCTGCACGGCTGGACGCACCCGACAACGGCGGCGGAAAACGCGAGGGAGTTTTTTGACATTTCGGAAAAAGAATACTCGCTTATTCAAACGCACATGTGGCCGTGGACACCGCTCCACCTGCCGCGCCACGCCGAAGGCTGGATTATCTGCCTGGCCGACAAAGTAATTTCGCTGGGCGAAACCCTGCGCCTTATCCGGCAAAAAGCGCCCGCGCCGTACGTGCCGCCCCCGCGCAGCTAAGGAAGCGATGATTAAATGCCAACGAGCATTTAATCATCGCTTCTTACCCCGTAATTGCGTAATGAAATGAGCAATTACAAAGGGCAATGCTGATTAGATTCGATTTAATCAGCGTT
>JAITGR010000028.1 GCA_031280455.1 Spirochaetaceae bacterium | reverse complement strand
GCCGCCGCCCCGCTGCGTGTGGCCGGCGCGCTGTACGCAAGCGCGGTCTGCCTTTTGGTTGTCTTCGCGGCGCGGGTTTTTGCGTACTACAAAAACCTGCCCGCGCTTGCGCTGACAGGCGGCGCGCTGCTGTTTTTTGTCTCCGACGCGCTGCTGGCCTGGTTCAACACCGTACGGCCAATGACAAAAAAGGCGCTCATTGCCGTTATGTCAACGTACATTACCGCCCAGGCCGCCATCGTCAGCGCGTACGCGGCGCTGGCCTAAAAATCAAGGCTGGTGCCTTGGGCAGGGCACTACACGCGGACGGCGGGAATGCGTTATACTGAACCACAAATGGGAGCACAACCTCAAACTGCCGGCGGCGCGGAGCTGTTTTTTCAGCGTGTACAACGGGCGACCGAAGCGTACCTGACCCGCCGCGCGCGGAAAAAACGGATTGCCAAGGAAAAGCAGGCAAAAAAGCACCCGGTCGCCGATTGGGTGGAGGCGTTTGTCTGGGCGGCCTGTTTTGTGCTGGTGGTCAACCAGTACGCGGTGCAGGCCTACCAGATTCCCTCAGGCTCCATGATAGATACGCTGAACATCGGCGACCACATCTTTGTCAACAAACTGATTTACGGGCCGGAACTTTTGCCCGGCATCGCCAAGACAAAAACGCCCCTGCGGCCACAGCGCAACGACGTGATTATTTTTGATAATCCCGCCTACATAGCGAACGGGCCGGTTTTCGACATAGCCCAGCGCGTCATCTACATGCTCACCATCGCCATGGTCGACATCGACCGCGATGAAAACGGCCAGCCAAAGGCGCATTTTCTTATTAAACGCGCCGTCGGGGCCGCGGGCGATTTGTTTGTCAACGCCGACGGTGAAATGCTGGTCCGTTTCGCCGGCGAAGACCGCTTTGTCCGCGAACGTGAGTACAACGCGCGGCGCGGCTGGAATCACCAGATTTCGCGCCTTATTAAACCCGAAGATTATCCGGCGCTGAAGGCCGCGGCGAAAGTTGCCGCGTACTCGTATCTTGGCGTGCCGCCGCCGGAAGCGACGCTGGCCCTGGCCGGCGGCGGGCAGTGGGCGCGTTTTGTCAACGACATTACGTTCGACACAACATGGGTCTCGGTACTGCGGAGCGCGCACCCGCACGACAGCCGCTACGCCGAGCTTGCCGCGCGGCGGGAGGCCGGCTGGTACATCGGCGAAGGCAGAATGTTTCCGCTGGGCGACAACCGCGACAATTCGCACGACGGCCGGTATTTCGGGCCGGTGCGGGAAAGCAAAGTGCTGGGCAAAGGCGCGTTCAAATACTGGCCGCCGCGCAGAATAGGAACAATAAAATGAGGTTTCCCGCCTTTGAGGGCGGGGCTAAAGCGATGTTTGATAAAAAACGAAAATACTCGTACGCGGAAACCCGGACGGAAAACTTAAAAAAACTGACGCTTCTTTTCTGGGCCGGCGTGTTTTTTTTCGCGTATGTCCTGCTGACGTCATTCGTCATTACCGTGCGCGACCTTCAGAATACGTCCATGCTGCCAGGTCTTGCTCCCGGCGACCGGTTCGTGTTTCTGTCATTCGGCATAAAAGACGTATTCCCCGACTTTCCGGCGGCCTCGCCCCTGCCGCTCAGCCGGGGGGATGTTGTGCTGGTCAACCTTAAAAACGGCGAAAAAAGGGGTTTTTTTCTGGCGCTGGCGGATAAAGTGTGGCGTTTCTGCACGCTGGGACGCATAGGGCTTTTGAAAAACGAGCGCGTCTTTCTTAAGCGGGTCATAGCGAAGCCCGGCGACGAAATTTCCATGGTGAATTACGTTATGCGGGTGCGGCCGTACGGCGAAGTCTACACCTACACCGAATTTGAACTATCCAAAGATTTATACACGGTGAACATACCCGAAGTTCCGCCGCTGTGGGACGGAGCCATTCCGTTTTCCGGCAGCATGGAGCCGGTCGTGCTGGGCGAAGACATGTATTTTCTGCTCTCTGACGACCGCGGAAATACCAACGATTCGCGCACCTGGGGGGCGGTTTCGGGGCGCTTTATCTCGGCGCGGGCGCTCCTGCGCTACTGGCCGCCGGCGCGTTTCGGCAAAATCTGAATATAAGGAAAACCCATGCAAAAAATATGCCTTACACTCTGCGAAAAAACGCTGGAAGAAAATCTGAAAACGCTGGAAAAATACCGCAAATACATTGACGTGGTGGAACTGCGCGTCGACAAACTCATCCCCGACGAGCGCTTTCAGATTCGGCATTTTCCCGCGCTGGCCGGCATTCCGGCGATTCTGACGATACGCCGCAAGCACGACGGCGGCTTTTTTGAAAACAGCGAAACCGCCCGCGTTACGCTGATTGCCAACGCGCTCGCCAACGCAAAAGCCGACCGGCGCCTGAATTTCGCATACGTCGATATGGAAGAAGACCTGGACGTCCCGTCGCTGGAAGAAGCGGCGCGGGCGTTCGGCACCAGAATCATACGCTCGCTGCATCAGTTTGAACGCCCCGGGCCGAACATAGCCGCCCGCGTCAAGGCGCTGGCGCGTACCGGCGACGAGATTGTGAAATACGCTTGCCTGGCCGAAACGCTCGACGACACGCTCGCGGTGTTTAAGGCGGCAGGCGAGCTGAAATCGTACGACAAAATACTTATCGCCATGGGCGAGGCCGGCGTTTGTTCGCGCATTCTTACCGCGAAAACCGGCTCGCAGTGGACGTACTCGTACGCGCCCTCCCCGGCTGACGCCGCGCCGCCGGCCCCCGGCCAAATTGACCCGAAAACGCTCTGCAATGTATACCGCTACCGCAACGTGCGCGAGGACAGCGATGTGTACGGCATTCTGGGCTATCCGCTTAAAGTTACCGGCAGCCCGCTTTTTTTCAACACGGTGTTTTCGCGGGAAAAAATGAACTGCGTCTATGTGCCGTTCCCGTCCGAAAGCGCGGACAAATTTTTCCCGCTGGCGCGGCACTTGAACGTGCGGGGTGTTTCGGTAACGATACCGCACAAACAAAACGTGCTAAAGCACCTCACGTCGCAAAGTGTCGAAGTGAGCGGTATTGGCGCGTGCAATACCATCGTGCGGACGGACAAAGGCTGGGCGGGGTACAATACCGACACGCTGGGATTTTCCGATTCAATCCTTCACTTTATGGGAAAAAAGAATTTTCGCGGCCTTAAAATTACGATAGTGGGCGCGGGCGGCGCGGCGCGGGCAGTCGCGTACCAGATATGGCGGCTGCACGGCAAGGCGTTTATCGTCAACAGGACATTGAGCGGCGCCGAGGATTTGGCCGAGAAATTCGGCTTTCGGGCCGGCGGCCTGGACAGCACATCCGCCAAATACATAAAAAAACATTCAGACCTCATCATCAACACAACCAGCGCCGGCATGTCGCCGCCGTACAACGACGACCCGCTGCGCATGTATAAATTTTACGGCCACGAGGTTGTCATGGATTTGATATACATGCCCGAACAAACCGCGTTTCTTTCGCGGGCCGCCGCCGCCGGCTGCGCGACGCTGAACGGCTTCGACATGCTTACGCGGCAGGCGCGGTCTCAGTATAAGTATTTTTTTGGCGCAGATTACCCGGAAGTATAACATGCTGGATTATCGTATTGTAAACGCGAAAATCGCGGACGGCGCCGGTGAAAAACCAGAAACCGCCGTGGGTATAGAAGGCGGCCGCATTGCCTGCCTCGCCCTAGACGGCCAGTCTCTTCCGCCCGCGAAAATGACCATTGACGCGGGCGGCGCGCTGCTGGTACCGGGCATTATCGACGTGCACACCCACAGCGATTCCAACAGGTCGTGCGCGGAAAAACTGCTTGCCCAGGGCGTTACCAGTTGCGTGAGCGGCAACTGCGGCCTCTCCCCGCAGACGGATTTTGCCGCGTTTCGCGCGCACCTTGAAAAACACCCCTACCCCATAAACCAGGCCGAACAGATAGGCCACAGCTCGCTGCGCGCCGCCTGCGGCATCAACGATTTTTACGCGGCGGCCACACAGCCGCAGCTTGAACAGATGCGCTCTCTCGTGCGCCGCGCGTTTGAACACGGCGCCGCCGGCCTTTCTTTCGGGCTGGAATACGACCCGGGTGCCCCGGACGCGGAGGTGCAGGCGCTGGCGGCGGAAGCGGTTAGTGCGGCCCGCGCCGCAGGCCGCGCGCCGCTTATTTCGATACACGCCCGCAATGTGGAGCGCGAAAACAACAACTCGATTCTGGAGGCGGTGCGGCTTGCCGAAACCGGCGCGCGCGTCATCGTCTCGCATCTGGTGTACATGTGGAACGGCGACAGCCTTAAACGAACCCTGGATGTCCTCGCCGGCGCGCGCGACCGGGGGCTGGATGTGTGGGCGGACAGCGGCATGTGGACGGCCTACGCGACAACAGCCGGAAGCGCCGTGTTCGACGAGGCCGAATTTACCCGCAAGGGCTACGACTTTAGCCGCGTCCGCGCCGGAAGCGGTGTGTACGCGGGGCGGTTTTTGACGATGGAACAGTACCGCGAAGTGCGGCGCGACAGCCCCAAAGACTGCTTTATCTACGACCCGGGCAGCCCGTCCGACATTTGGCGGGCTTTTTCGCTGGACGACGTTATGGTCTCCTCCGACGCCGCGCCCAGCGCCGCGGGCCAGGGGCATCCGCAGAACGCGGCGACCTTCCCGTACTTTTTTAGGGTGCTGGTAAAAGGCGGCGCGCTGCGAACGGACGGCAAACCGGAAGCCGCGCCGGAGCGGATGAGTTTGCGCGAAGCGCTGCGCCGGACTTCTCTGGTGCCGGCGCAGGTCTTGGGGCTCAACAAAGGGCGTATCGCGCCGGGGATGGACGCGGACATCGCCGTGTTCGACTGGGAGGCGCTCCGCGAACAGGCGGATTTTCCCGGCACAGGCGACCCGAACGCGCCGCCTGTGGGGGTGCTGCATGTGTTTGTCAACGGCGCGCTCGCCATTCACGCGGGGGCGCGGGTACCCGGCGCTTCCGCCGGACGCGCCTTCCCGTAATACGTTATGCGGTATTTTTTATACGACAAACCCGCGGGCGTTACGTCATTCGACGCGCTGCGCCCGTTCAAAAAAGCGCTCAACACCGGCAAAGTAGGCCACACCGGCACGCTCGACAAATTCGCCACCGGCCTTATGATTATCCTCGCAGGCCGCGCCCTCAAGCTCGCCCGCTTTTTTTCCGGCAGCGACAAAAGCTACCAGGCGCTTGTATGCCTGGGCGCGGAAACCGATACGCTCGACCCCGAAGGCGGCATAATCGCCCGCGCAAGCCCGCCTTCGGAAGCGGCGTTTGCCGCCGCGCTGGAGCAGTTTAGGGGGACAATCGCGCAGGTGCCGCCTGTGTATTCCGCCGTCCATGTCAACGGGGTACGCGCCCACATTGCCGCCCGCTCAGGAGCGGTGCCGGAGCTTAAAAGCCGCGCCGTCTGTATTTACGAGCTTGCGCTGCGCTCGTACACGGCGGACTCGGCGCGGGGCCTCGCCTACGCCAGCCTCGACGTGCGCTGTTCGTCCGGCACCTACATACGCGCCCTCGCGCGCGACATAGCGCTGGCCGCCGCCTCCCGCGCCCACCTTGCCGCCCTGCGCCGGACGAGCATAGGCGGCTTCGCTATCGTTGACGCTGATGCCGAAGCCGCTGCCAGCCCGCGTCCGGTCGACCGGGCGGCGTGCGAAAAACTGGGGATGTTCTGCGCGGACATAGACGAGCGTGCGGCGCGTGTTTTACGCCACGGCGGAGAACTCGCGTCCGCCGGCCTCCCGCCGCTCCCGCGGGAGTTGCCGCCAACAACGCAGGCGGCGTTCTTTTTTGACGGGAATTTGACGGCGATACTGGAAACCAAAGACGGCCGGCGGCGCTACGGCTTTGTCGCCCCCGCGTAACCCTCCAGCTCCAGCAGGCGGCGCTTTACCGCAAGCCCGCCTGAAAAACCGGTGAGCGAGCCGTCCGCGCCGATAACGCGGTGGCACGGGACGACAATAGCGAACGGATTGCGGTGCGCCGCGCCGCCAACCGCCCGGCACGCGGACGGGTTCCCCGCCGCCGCCGCGACATCGCGGTACGAACGGGTTTGCCCGTAGGGTATGGCCGCCAGCGCCGCCCACACCGCCCGCTGAAAAACCGTCCCCCGCGCCGCAAGCGGCAGGTCGAACGCCTTCCGCTCTTTCGCAAGATAC
>JAITGR010000035.1 GCA_031280455.1 Spirochaetaceae bacterium | reverse complement strand
TTCTCGGAACGGCGTGTTGATGCGGGTTATGGCGAGCGCGCGGGCGGTTTCTGTGGCGACGACAACGGCGGCGCCCTGGACGGCGGGGTTTTCTTCGGCACATTCCAGGCGCGACTGTATGTGGCTGGTAAAGCGCTGGACGCACAGTTCCGCGCGCATACCGATGACGCTTTTTAGGCTGCCGGTCATGCCCAAATCGCTGATGTACGCCGAGCCGCGCGGCAGCAGTTTTTCGTCGGCGCTTTGTATGTGGGTGTGGGTTCCGGCAATGCACGCCGCCCGCCCGTCCAGGTAAAAACCGAGCGCTTCTTTTTCGTCCGTTGCTTCCGCGTGGAAGTCCACCAGTATGAGCGGCGGGCCGCCTACCGGCGGCTTTTGCATGAGGCCGGCGTAGATGCCGTCGAAACAGCGGAAGGGGCAGTCTATCGCGCCCATGTATTTTCTGCCCTGCAAATTTATGACGGTGTACGCCGCGCCGTCTTTTTCCACCGTCGCCACGCCCCGTCCGGCGCTGTCGGCGGGGTAGTTGGCCGGGCGGAGCAGGCGCGGTTCGCTTTCCAAAAACGGCCAAAAATCGCGTTTTTCCCAAATGTGGTTGCCGCTGGTTATAACGTCCGCGCCGCAGGCGAATATGCGCTCCGCAAGCGGCGGCGTAAGGCCGTAGCCTGATGCGGCGTTTTCGCCGTTTACCACGACAAACGCGGCGCCGTGCCGGGCGATAATGCCAGGCAGCAGGGCTTCCAGCGCGCGCATGCCCGCCTCGCCGACAACATCGCCTATCATTAAAACGGTTTTTTCTGCCATGCCGCCGCCCCTAATTCGCCATAGCCGGTATCATGGTAAAAAGGCCGATGGTATACTCGCCCAGGCGGGTAAACATCCAGCCGGACAGAAAAGCGAGTACCAGCAATATGGCAAAGATTTTGGGCACAAACGTCAAGGTCTGCTCCTGTATCGAAGTAGCCGCCTGCAAAATCGCCACGATAAGCCCGACGGCAAGCGCGGTTATGAGCATGGGGGCGGACAGCAGCAAAACCAGCGCGATGCTTTCGCGCAGCAGCGTTACCATTTCGCCAACGGTCATTGTATTCATGCGCTCTCCTTAATTTCAGCCGCCGCTTCTTCCGATACGCCAACGCGCAAGGGATAGTAGTGGAAATACTTTTTGCCGCAGGCAAAAAGATTGGAGCGGATAGCCCGGTCTACCGCCGCAACGCGGTGGTAGATGCGCCCAAAAATTCGCTTACACAAACGAGCGCGCCAGTTGGCCGGTTATCATGCCCCAGCCGTCCACGAGTATAAACAAAATCAGTTTGAAGGGCATGGAAATCATAACCGGCGGCAGCATTATCATGCCCATAGACATAAGCGCGCTGGCGACAACCATGTCTATAACGATGAACGGTATAAAAAGCAGTATGCCTATTTTGAAGGCGACCGTCAGCTCGTTTAGGATAAAGGCCGGTATGAGCGCGTAGGTTGGCACATCCGCCAGGGTTTGCGGGCGGGGCAGGTTGCGCATGGCCATAAACAGGCGTATGTTTTCCGGCTTGGTGCGCATTTGGTTGTACATGAACATGCGCAGGGGCGCTTCCGCCGCGCGAAAGGCTTCTTCCACGGAAATTTGCCCTGCCGAAAGCGGCTGTACCGCGGTGCTGTTGATTGTTTCAAACGTCGGCCACATTATAAAAATGGTCAGAAAGAGCGATATGCCCAGTATGACCTGATTCGGCGGCGACTGTTGCAGCGAGAGCGCTCGTTTTACAAAATCCAGCACGATTGAAACGCGCAGGAAGCTGGTCATGAGTATTATGATGCTTGGCGCCAGGGAGATTACGGTTAGCAGCAGCAACAGCTGAACCGAAAACGCGACTTCGCGCCCCGACTGCGGGTTGCGCACGGTTAAATCGACAAAGGGTATGACGGGGGTCTGCGACGGCGCGGGCACCGTTGTAATGCCGCCTGTGGACGCGCCGGGAAACGGTGTCGCCGGAAAGGGCAAGGCCCCAGGCGCTGCTTGTGCCCCCAGAGCGGCGGCGCTCAGCAAAAACAAGCCGGCGGCGACTGCGCCCCGCATAGCGGGCGCGCCTCGCATAGCGGGCGTGCCCCGCAGAACGCGCGCCCGCACTACAGCCCCCGCAGCCGTTCCCGCTGGGAACGGAGCGCCGGCCCCGCGTCGCGGGCACCCGCATCGCGGGCCTCGGCGGACGGGCCTTCGCCGGCGGGGCGGGGCGGGGCGGCGGGCAGCCGCACTCCAAAACGGCGCAGCAGCGTCCTAAAGTCGGGGGCCGCCGCGACGGTTTCGTCCGCGTGCGCCAGCATCATCGCGTCCACCGTTTCCTGGTCGCTAAGCGGCGCAATCAGCGATACCGCGTTTTCGGCGGCGCCCACCAAAAACGCGCTCTTGCCCACGGCGACCACGGCAACGCTGCACCGGGCGTTTACCGGCGCGCTGGCAAGCACTTTAAGGTGCGGGTTTTCGCGGATGGCGTTTTTCTTTGAGCGCGTCATGTAGTACACGCCGCCGTACACGGCGGCGGCAACCAGCGCCAGCACCAGCACCAAGCGCAGCAGGGCAAACACCGCGCCGAACGGACGGCGGGGCGAACTGTCCAGCGCGACGCTCCCTTCGCCGCCGCCCTCCGGCGCGGGGAACACTGCCGGCGCGTCCAGCAAAATCCCCGCCTCGCCGGCGGGCGCTGTCTGCGCGTCAGGCACAGCTTGCGCGGCGAGGGTGCCGGTGCCTGGCATACAGGCGGCAGCGGCCAGCCACACGGCGGCCAGCCACACGGCGCGGACACTGGCGCAGGGGCGCTGGCGAGTGTGCCTACACAACAAGCTCGTCTTCCCCGGCGCGCGCGACGACAATTTCGCCCTGGTCTTCCAGATGGCGTATAATAGAAACTATCTTTTGCTGCGATTCTTCAACGTCTTTCAGGCGCACCGGCCCCATAAATTCCATGTCGTCTTTGAGCATGGCCGCGGCGCGTTTACTCATATTGCGGAATATTTTTTCCTGCACTTCCGTATCCACCGATTTAAGCGCCTTGGA
>JAITGR010000247.1 GCA_031280455.1 Spirochaetaceae bacterium | reverse complement strand
CAAACTACAAGCCCAAAGCGCGAAGCGCTTTGGGCAGGACGCGCAAGCGATAGAAGCGGAATTTTTTGCGGAGCAAAAAATTGGAGCGGATAGCGCGGTTCCCGCCGGAGGCGGGAATGCGCCCAAATTCTCTGAAATCCGGCTTTGCCTTATACTTCGTCCCGAATGCCGGCGAGCATGTCCGCGGTTTGGAGGAGGAGGACCGCGCCGTGTTTTTTTATCGCGTTGGTCATGTAGGATTTGTCCTGGTCGGCTATTTGGTACGCGCCCATGTGCCAGCGGACGGCGAGCGCCCACGATTCGGGCATTTCGGGAAAGAATTCGGCTATTCGCCGCAGGCTTTCTTCCCCATGGCCAAACAGCGTAAGGTTTGGTTTGGTTTTGTAGACAAGCTGCGCCGCGTTGTAGGGCGAACGTTCTTTTTTGTAGGTGCCGGCTTTACATAGGTCGTGTAAAAGACAGGCGGGGACAATCCAGCGAGATTCGGCTGCAAGAATGTCCGGCAAAAGGCCGTTTGCGTCCTGGAGCGGCGGAGCTGATATGAACCATTCGAGTTTGCAGGCGTACCACAAAACGCGCAGCGAATGTTCCAAAAGGCCGCCGTCCCAGTTGCCGTGGTACTTGGCGCTGGCGGGGTCTTCCAAAAAAGTGGCGTAGCGTTGTAACAGCGCCGCCATGCGGGTTTCCCAGTCGGTACCCCCGGCGGCGGCGCACAGGCTTTTTACAAAATCCGCGCGCTCTTCTACGCTGTTGTCCGCAATTCTTTTTTTACGCGCTAAAAATGACGCAATCGTTTTTTGAATGCCATCGAGCATTGCCGCCTCCTTAAAAATGATGTGCTCATTCAGTATAGCGCCAACGGACAATTACGACACCGCTCCCCCCCTTGCCGCCGCTTGCGCTCCTGCCGCCGCCGCCTCCGCCGCCGGTATTGGGCGTCCCCGGCGTGCTCGCCGCGCCGCCGCCGCCCGCGCCGGCCGTTCCAGACACGGCGGAAACGGTGATGTCCGCGCTCGCGCCCCCGCCGGCGTACATGCGCGACTGTCCGGTTATGGCATTGGCCGTGCCGTTTACGCCGTTCATGCTGGCGCTGGAAGTCGTCATGTTTGTTCCTCCGCCGCCGCCCAGTTTTTCCGCGCCGCCGTTGCCCGCCGCGCCGCCTATGTTGTTCGCGCCGTGCTTACCCCCGCCGCCGCCGCCCGCGGCGTTTGTCGTGTCGAACATCGACTTTTCGCCGGATTTTCCGGGCGTGGCAACTTTATCAAATTGCGGGGCGGAGGGGTTTGCTGTCGGCGTTGAGCTGCCATTCCCGCCGTCGCCGCCCGCGCCGACGCTCACCGCGTACGAATTCTTGGTAATCAAGAAATTGCCGTTGTAAAAGAACTGGCCTCCGCCGCCTCCCCCGCCGGTTAAATCGCCGTTCTTGTTCGGCACGCCGCCGCCGCCGCCCCCGCCGCCCCCGACAACGAGGACTTTTGCGGCGGCAGCAGGCTGACGAATAATCGCAAGCGAGGCGGCGCCGGGCGTGGCAAAGACGTGTAATTCCTGCCAGCCGTCCGCGGCGTCATAGAAAAAACTGGCCGTTCCGCCGGCGGCCATTTGCGTGGCGCTTTTGCTTTTTTTGCTAAACGCCAAAACAAACGTTTTGTCGCGGCCTTCGGTGTCGCTCAGGTTCATGGACAGCGCTTTCGGCGTCATGTCATCAGCATCGTTCCACACAAGCGTTCCCTCAAACGTTCCGCCGTCCCAGTTAGCAAGCGCCGGAGAAAATGTTACCGCCCCCGCCTGATTCAAGCCGGAAGGAGCCACGCGGATGAGCAAATTCGTGGTAAACGAAGGCAGCTCGATAGGGGTCAGCGCGTCAGTAATTGCCAGCGAAAGGGGCGAAAATCCGTAATTGTACGTTATGTCGGCGGAAACAGCCGCCGTTACCGGCTGCCGGTGCACGTTGATGAAGTAGGTAGCGAAATTGCCGTCGAAAGTCTTTGTTTTAAGCAGCGTAAGTGCGCTATGCTTGGGTAAAAGAGCAAGCTCGCCAGAAAACCCGCCCGACGCGCCGCGTATACCGGCAGCCAGCGGCAGCCAGGTTTGGCCGCTGGTAAAAGAATACCAGACAGCCTCCACCTCGGCGGCGTTTATCGTCCACGCAAACGGAACGTCAACCGCGCCAAGACTGCCGCCAGGAAGCGTTACATCGTACACCAGCGCGTCATTCGACAGCGTAACCGGCTGCCCCGCGACCGTCAGCGACTGCAGCCGCGGCGTTTGCGGAGGCACAACCCCAATGTCCAGCGTATACGCCGCCGGCAAGTAATCCGGCCCGCCGTCAACCAAAATTGAAAGCCGCGAGTCCAGAGGCGGCGTAAGAACATTGGCCGACCCGTACGTTACACTGAATTCGCCCGCCGCCTGCGCCAGCACAATAAGCGAATCGACATTTGAAAACACGCGGACGTCATAGGGCTGGTAATCGGTTTTACCAAAAGGCCGCGATAAACTGCCGCCGGCGACAACAAGGCCAGAAAGCTCGGCCTTTGGCGGATTGGTTTTAATTAGATGAATGGCATAGGTCGAAGGCAGCATATCCGGCCCGGTAACGTCAATACGCAGCGGGGCGGCGGCGGCCCTGGGGTCCAAAAATGTTTTTGAAGAAACAGCCTCGCCGTTGATAGCAACAGCGGTACCCGGCGCGCCGGCAACGTCCAGCGTTATGTCTTTTGTACCGTGTTCAAAATGCAGGTTGTACAAGAAATGCGCCGCGTCAAAGCCGCCCCCCGCGCCGTTTGCCCCGGTCTGATCCCGCTGGAAGAGCGAAACCTGCCCATGCGTTGTGGACACGTCAAGCGAAAGCAGCAGCGCGGGAGGCTTGCTGCTTTCGCGCACCAAAAACTGGTAGGTTTTTTGCTGATACCCCAGCCCGCCGTCAACAGTAACGCTAAACTGTACGCCGTCCAGTCCGCCGGGCCTGTCGAACACACTCGTTACGCCGTCGGTCGTCCGCCGGCCATCGCTAAACGAAACTACATCGTGCGGGCGTTTTTTGACGGCGTTTACCACAAGCTGCGTTGTGCCGGCGTACACACTAATGTACTGCGTACCGGCGGCATACGAGTCAAACGGCGCAATCTGGCCGGTTTGGGAAGTAATCGCGCCGGCAGAAAGCGAAAGCCCCTCCAGTTCGGACGCGGCGGCGGAGCTCTGCGTAAAATTCAGCGTGTATGTGCCAACCTTGTACCCCGGCGTACTTACACCAATAACCAAAGTTCCCGCGCCGTTTTCAAGATTAAGCGTTACGGCGGGATTATAGGTGTAAAAACTGCCGGCATCCCCCTGCGCGTAAACCGTTACGCTGTTCGCGCCAAACGGAAGCGCCACGTCATACTGGCGTTTTTCGCCGGAAAATCCGGGTATCTGCCCCACCGACAACAGCAGCGTTTTTAGCGCCGCCGCCGGCAGCTCGTCCTGCGTAAACGTAACAATGTAGTGCGCAGTCTCGCCGTCATCGTTTTCAACCGTAACAATGGAATTCGTACCCTGCTGGGGCATAAACGTCTGCGCCGGATACAAACGCGCCATTTTGAACCCCTCGGCAGGCTCCGCGGCAATAGTAAGCGCGCGCATTTCGGCGGACAAATGAATCTGGTACGCGAACGTTTCGCTGTCAAAAACCGCCTCCTTGCCATCCAAATCCAGCAGCGGAAGATTCGCGCCGTCCGCCGTCCGCAAGCTCAACGCGGCAAGACGCGGATGATGCGCCGCCGCCGCAGGCTCTCTGTTTGCGGCCTTAACCGTAGGCTCACACGAAAAACATAAAAAAACAAACCAGAGCGCGGAAACAACAAACGCCGCGCGTGCGCCGTCCGCCCGTTTTTTATTCAGTAAAAGAGGCGCAGCGCCCCGAAACTTCGCAATCATAAACAACCTCGATGTATAAAAATGCCGCGCCCTCACGCACGTTCAATAGACTGTTCGGAAACACGGTTGGTTTCCGAACAACTCTAATAAAAATACGGGAAATCTATAGCCGGTGTAAACGCTTTTTGCGATTTATAACAAAATTGGCCGGAAAACCGGCAGCATTGATGTATAAAATTCGCGCACTATACATATTGAAAAAAATACCATATACTAAACCACATGAACACGACATACCCGCCCGCGCGCAAAATGTGGACAGCCGTCATCCTGGCGCTGCTGACCGCCGCCGCCGCGCACACCCAGGAATATACCGGCACAGACACCGTGTACATAACCCGCAGCGGCCGCGCGTACCACCGCGACACCTGCAAAGCGTTAAGCCGTTCAAAGCAGGCGATAGCGTTGGCGGAAGCCGTCGGCATGGGGTATACAGCGTGCGCGCTATGCACACCCTCGCACACAAGCGGCGCGTCCCCCGCCGCCGTGCAAAAACCCGCGGACACACTGTACCGGCTTAACAAAGAAAACCTCGGCTCATACACCCAGGCAGACAAACAAAAAATGCTCCGCGCCGTTGTAATCCGCCACATAGACGGCGACACCGTGGAACTGCGCTTTGACAACCCGCCCCCCGGCATAGGCAAAACCGAAAAAATCAGAATGATAGGCGCCGACACACCCGAAACCGTACACCCGCGAAAAGAAGTAGAATACTTTGGCAAGGAAGCAAGCGAATATACCCGCCGCGCGCTGTTGGACAAACCCGTGTACATTGCGTTCGACTGGGACACACGCGACAAATACGGGCGGCTATTGACCTACATCTACACAGAAAACGGCCGGTGCCACAACGCGGAACTCATAAAACAAGGCTACGCCCACGCATACACACGCTTTCCTTTCCAGTTTCTGGAAGAATTCAAAACACTGGAAAAAAACGCCCGCACGGCAAAACGCGGTCTGTGGAGCCGGACACCATAAAAATTTTGGGCGCATTCCCGCCTCCGGCGGGAACCAGGCTATCCGTTCCAATCTTTTTGCCTCCGGCAAAAAGTATTTCCACTACTATCCTTTGCGCGGCTGGTGTCCAATTCTGCGGAGTTTGGCTTTGCCA